>JAADDR010000104.1 GCA_013153865.1 Chlorobiota bacterium
ATTTTATAATTTCCTACTAATTTGTTTTTTTCGGGCTTCCAATTAATAGAATCGTCTTTTATTTCAACTTCGTCTATATCCGTTTCGGATATTAAATCTACAATTAACGAAGTGTCGTTTTTTAATTTAATGTCAAATACAGTATCGCGGTAGCCTATGTAAGCAACTTTGAGTAAAATATGACTTTTTGAGAAATGCAATTTAAAAGAACCGTCAATATTTGTTGCGGTTCCGGTTGTTACGTCGCCGAGTTCAAAAACTGCGGCACCCGTAACAGGTTCGTTTGTTTTTATATCTTTTACTATGCCGGTTACGATATATTCCTGAGAAAATGCAACAGTATTCAAAAATAAGATTAATATAAAAACAAATTTTTTCATCAATATCGGTATTTTTTAGTTATATTAAATTTTTTGCATCTGCTCTAAGAACGATTATATTTGTTTTTAGTATGCAAAAACGTTTTTAAAAAACGTTAAAAATATTTAAAATTATAAAACACGTAATTTTTTTGCTAAAATAAATTTCAAAAAAAAGTATAATACTTTACTTTTGAAAATCGAAAACAAATAAATTATGTCAAACAAACCCGCAGTACTGATTATTTATACCGGAGGAACCATCGGTATGATTGTTAATCCGGAAACAGGGGCATATAAACCCTTTGATTTCGGAAGCATATCAAAACAAGTTCCCGCATTAAAAAGTTTCGGCTATCGTCTTGAAACAATTTCTTTTGAAAAACCGATAGATTCAGCGGATTTGAAACCCGACACTTGGGTTAAGTTAGCAAAAATTCTTAAAAAAAATCATTCCGAATTTGACGGGTTCGTTATTTTGCACGGCACGGACACAATGGCTTATACAGCATCGGCTCTCAGTTTTATGTTGCAGGACTTTTATAAACCGGTTATACTTACCGGCTCTCAATTACCCGTAGAAATGCTACGTACCGACGGAAAAGAAAATTTAATAACTGCGGTTGAAATAGCGGCGGCAAAAAAAAATAATATGCCGGTTGTTCCGGAAGTATGTATTTATTTTGATAATAAACTTTTCAGAGGAAATCGCACAACCAAAAAAAATGCCGAATATTTTGATGCTTTTGATTCTCCTAATTTTCCGGCTTTGGCAGAGGCAGGCATAAAGATAAAATATGATACCAAGTACATAAAATACCCCGAATACAATAAAATCCCGACTATTCATACCGATATTGATACTAATATAGCACTTGTAAAAATATTTCCGGGTATTCGCGAAAATTATTTAAAAACAATTTTTTCGGTTGACGGATTAAAAGCAGTTGTGTTGGAAACCTACGGTTCCGGTAATGCAATTACCGACAAATGGTTTACGGATATACTTTCGGAAGCAAACAAAAAAGGAATAATAATTCTTAACATATCACAATGCGTGGGAGGTTCGGTAGCAATGGAAAAATACGAAACAGGCAGACAACTTGCGGAAGCCGGGGTTATAAGCGGTTATGATATGACAACCGAAGCTGCCGTAACAAAATTAATGTATTTATTCGGATTAGGGCTTAACGTTAAGGAAATAAAAAAATATTTACAAGAATCTATAGCCGGAGAACTCACGAAATAAAATATCTTCTCTTACGTTTACAGATTACGCTTCGGCAGTTATTTATTTTATAAAGGAAATCTTGTACGTTTAAATATTTTTTTTTTGGTTTGAAAAAAATATTTAATTTCGGCAATTGAAAACCGTTTCCGGCTGACTCGAGGAGAGGTGTCCGAGCGGCTTAAGGAGCACGCCTGGAAAGCGTGTATACACAATAACGTGTATCGAGGGTTCGAATCCCTCTCTCTCCGCTTGTAAACGGAATATTTTAATAACTTAATATAAAAATAAAAAAAAGAGACATGAAAAAGTTATTTGCATTAGCAGCAATTTTGGGAATGTTTATGTTTGGCGTAAACCAGCAAACTTATGCGCAAAATGAAGGCGACACCGCCGCAACCGTACAGACGGATACAACCGCAGCGGATAATGCCGCCGTTACAAATGATGCAGCAACCGATGATACGGCTGCGGCAGAAGAAGGAAACAACGGAGAACTTCATAAAGTAATAAAAGAAAAATTTATCGAAGGAGGTCCGTTCTTCATGAGCTTTGTTTTAATTGCGTTAATTCTCGGTTTAGCTCTTTCGATAGAAAGAATTATCTATTTGAATTTAGCAACGACAAATACCGATAAACTTCTCGCAAAAGTAGAAGAAGCTCTCGAAACCGGAGGTATAGAAGCAGCAAAAGAAGTTTGCAGAAATACCAGAGGTCCCGTTGCAAGTATTTTTTATCAAGGATTAAGCAGAGCCGACCAAGGTATCGAAGTAGTCGAAAAATCCGTAGAAGCATACGGAAGCGTACAAATGGGACTGCTCGAAAGAGGTTTAACATGGATATCTCTGTTTATAGCATTAGCACCGATGTTAGGATTTATGGGTACGGTTATCGGTATGATTGATGCGTTTGATAAAATTCAAGCAGCCGGCGACGTAAATGCAGGATTAGTTGCAGGCGGTATTAAAATCGCTTTGATTACAACCGTTTCCGGATTGATTGTTGCTATGATTCTTCAAATATTCTATAACTACATAGCTTCTAAAATCGATGCTTTAGTAAGTAATATGGAAGATGCATCAATCTCTCTTATCGATATTCTCGTAAAATATCAAAACAGATAAAAAAATATTTAATTTTCTAAATCATCGCAGCTATGACTGATAATATAGCCAAAATAACGAAAATATTGCTTTGGGTTTTAATCGCATTATCAATGTTCTATGCTATAATGTTGTTTGTAAATACAACAGAGCAGGATACTAAATGGATTGAAAACGCATTGACCTTTACAACAGTACTGCTTGTAATAGCAGTAGCTTCGGTAATTATTTTTTCGATAGTAAATTTTATCTTAAATTTAATGTCTAATCCGAAAAAAGCCTTGCTCTCGCTGATACCTATTATCGTACTCGGCGGAGTATTCTTATTTGCTTATTCCGCTGCTTCCGACGAAGTTCTTTATATGCCTACTTATGAAGGTTCGGATAATGTTCCCGGTGTTCTTAAATGGTCGGGTGCCGGTCTTATAACGGCATATATTTTCTTCGGACTTGCAGTGCTTTCTATATTATATGTAGAAATAGCAAAATTTTTCAAATAATTTATATTGTTCGAAAATCTTTGTCGATTAAAGGCAAAGATTTTCGAAATTTTAAAAACATATACCGATGGCAAGAAGACCCTTACAAGAAATAAATGCAGGTTCAATGGCTGACATTGCTTTCTTATTGCTGATTTTCTTTTTGGTAACAACTACCATGAGTACCAATACCGGAATGCAGAGAAAATTACCGCCGCCTCCGGACCCGAATCAAAAAAATGACGAAAAAAACGTAAAAGAAAGAAATGTAATGGTTGTCTTAATAAACAAAGACAATAATATTGCCATTAAAGGAAGACCTATACAATTGAAAGATATTTGCGAAAAAACAAAAAAGTTTTTCCTTAATCCGAATAACGACGAAAATTTGCCCGAAAAGAAAATTAAAGATATTCCTTATTTCGGCAAATATCCGGTTTCAAAAGGCGTAGTTTCTTTACAAACAGACCGTGCCACAAACTACGAAAAATACCTGCAGGTTAATAACGAATTGGTTAGAGCAGTAAACGAGTTAAGAGACGAAAAAGCAAAACAAAAATTCGGAATGCCCTTTGACGAACTGGATCAGGACAAACAAAAAGCAATTAAAGAAGTGTTCCCTCTGAATATTTCGGAAGCGGAACCCAGAAGAATTGCTGCCGGAGCAGGCAAATAATTTTACAGAACCTAAAAAATAAAAATAAATGGCAAAATTTGCAAGAAAAGGAAAAGGCGGAACACCGGCAATTTCCACGGCATCTTTACCCGATATCGTTTTTATGTTGTTGTTCTTTTTTATGACAGTAACAACAATGAAAGAGGTCGATCTTAAAGTTAAGATAGAAAAACCGAAAGCAACAGAGGTAAAAAAGATTGAAAATAAAGCCCTGGTTAAATATATTAACATCGGTGTACCTATTAAAAAATACCAATCTAAATTCGGTAAAGAACCTATAATTCAGTTAAATGACGCATTTGCAAAAGTGCGGGACGTTGTGCCGTGGGTAGATGCCGTAAGAGCCGACATGGATGCCGAAAACAGAAGCAAAATGACAACGGCTCTTAAAATTGACAAAAACGCAAAAATGGGTATAGTTACAGACGTAAAACAAGAACTCAGAAAAGCTAAAGCATTAAAAATAACTTATATTGCCGATAAAACAACACAAGAAGACTTTTATTAGGCAAATTCTTTTTTAAAATCTGAAAAACGGGTTGTTTCCCTTTCTTAACGGAGGCAGCCCGTTTTTTTACGATAAAATCAAATTCGTAAGTTCTTCGAAAATGAATAATTTGATTTAAGATTTCGATAAAATTCTTTATTTTGCAAATAAATTATTTCGATTAATGTCTGATATAATACAATTGTTACCCGATTCCGTTGCAAACCAGATAGCTGCGGGAGAAGTAATACAGCGTCCGGCATCCGTTGTAAAAGAACTTACGGAAAATGCTTTAGATGCGGGCGCAGATACAATTACCGTAAATATAAAAGATGCAGGAAGAACCTTAATACAAGTAATCGATAACGGCAAAGGAATGTCGGAAACCGATGCCCGCATGGCTTTTGAAAGACACGCAACTTCCAAAATACGCATGGCGGAAGATTTATTCAGTCTGCAAACAATGGGTTTCAGAGGTGAAGCATTGGCATCAATTGCCGCGGTTGCCGATGTGGAACTGAAAACAAAACCGTATCATAACGAACTCGGAACATACATTCACATAAAAGGCTCGGAATTAATAAAACAAGAAACCGTATCTTGTGCGGCGGGAAGTAACTTTTCCGTAAAAAATCTTTTCTTTAATATCCCCGCCAGACGTAAATTTCTGAAAAAAGACAGCACCGAATTTAAACATATCGTAAGCGAATTTAAAAAAACAGCTCTGGCTTATCCCGAAATAAATTTTTCTTTGTATCATAACGAAAACATTATTTTTAAACTGAAAAAAGAAACTCTTATAAAGCGCATTATAGATATATTCGGAAAATCATATCAAAAAAATCTTATATCAATCAACAGCCGTACAAGCATCCTAAATATAACCGGTTATGCAGGAACTCCCGAAACGGCAAAAAAACGCAACGAAGACCAATATTTCTTTGTAAACAAACGCTTTATGAAACACTCGTATTTCTATAAAGCATTACTTTCGGCTTACGAAGGTATAATACGTCCGGACTTGCATCCGTCTTTTTTTATTTATTTTGATATTGCTCCCGAGCAAATAGATATTAATATACATCCTGCCAAAATAGAAATAAACTTCGAAAATTCGCAAGGTATTTTTCAGCTTTTAAGAGCAGCGGTAAGGCAAGCACTCGGAAAATCAAATGTCGGACCATCCATTGATTTCGACCGCGACGGATTTATAGAAATGCCTTATGCCGGAAACATAAAAGAAAATCCGGAACTTCCGGATATAGTAACCGACAGAAACTATAACCCTTTCGAAGACGAAACTGTTAACGAAGCATCTTTTATAGTTAAAAAAAATAAACAACGGGATACAGTTCCCGAAAATTGGGATGTTCTGTATAAAAGTTTTGAAAGTAAAATAAATTTTGACGACGAGCCGGAAAACCTGAACAAATTAACAAAACATTTTACTCCGGTTTTTCAATTTAAGAAAAAATATCTTATTACCTCAATATCTTCCGGGATATTAATCATTCACATAACCAGAGCGCACGAGAGGATAATATTCGAAGAATTTGCGGATAATTACGGAAAAAACGGCAAAATACCTTCCCAGCAATTAAATTATCCTGCTGAAATAATACTTAACTCCTCGGATTATGATTATCTTTATTCGGTAAAAGATATATTAAAAGATACAGGATTTACAATTTTATTTCTCGAATCCGATAAAATTACGATAAAAGGAATCCCCGCATTCTTATCGGGAGCTAATCCTAAAGAACTTATAGAATCGGTGCTTACGCAAATAAAAGACGACCCCGAATTAATTACCGAAAACACATTCGAAAAAATAGCCGAATTACTTGCCCGCAAAAAATCAATGACTTTTGCAAAAACTCTGGCGGAGGAAGAACTACAGCAACTTGTGCATGCTCTGCTTACTTGCCGTAACCCGAATTATACTAACGACGGCAGAAAAATAATGCATAAAATACCGGCAACAGAAATAGAATCTCTGTTTTAATGACGAATAATATTTACATAGAAGGAATAGGCAAAGTAAAAATAACCAAAAAAAAAGGAGTAAAACGCATAACTTTAAGCGTGAGCGAAACGGGAAACGTGCGCATAACAATTCCGTATCCGGTTTCTTTTAAAGATGCCGAACAATTTATAAACGAAAAAAAAGATTGGATTATTCGCAGCCGGAAAAAAATGAAAAGTAAAAAAAGAAATACATTATTTACTCCGCAAACCGTCTTTAACACAAAAAAACATCGCTTGCTTTTTATTCCGGGCAATAAAACATATATCATTGTAACAGATTCATACATAAAAGTTTATTACGATAAAAGTATTAAATTCGAAGACGAAAAATTTCAAAATTACATAAGAACCGGCATAACAGAAACATTACGCTCCGAAGCGCGCGAATATCTTCCTGAAAGAACAAAGTATCTTGCCGAAATACATAATTTTAACTACGGCAAAGTAACCGTAAGAAATGCCAAAACACGTTGGGGAAGCTGCTCCGGAAAAAACAACATAAGTCTTAACATCCATCTTATGCGATTACCCGAACATCTTTCCGATTACGTTATTTTGCACGAATTATGCCATACAATAGAAAAAAATCACGGCAAAAATTTTTGGATGCTGCTTGATAAAGTTTCCGGAAACGCAAAAAAACTCGATTCCGAACTGAAAAAATTCAGCCCTAATATTTTTTAAACGATAAAATTCCTTAACTTGCATTCCGGATATTTTTAATTATTTTTGCAAATTAAATCAAAACTAAATTTTAAAAGAAAAAGATGGCAACAACAGCAGACTTCAGAAACGGAATGACTATAGAATTTAAAAATGACTTATATAAAATCGTTTATTTTCAGCATGTAAAACCCGGCAAAGGTCCGGCATTCGTAAGAACAAAACTTAAAAGTCTTTCAACCGGTAAAGTGCTCGAAAATACATTTACATCCGGAGTAAAAGTTAACGAAGTAAGAGTAGAAAGACACCCGTATCAATTCCTTTATAAAGATGATTTAGGTTATCATTTTATGCATCAAAAAACATACGAACAAATAACATTACAAGAACAACTTGTCGATAACAACGATTTACTTAAAGAAGGTCAAGACGTGGAAATGTTGTTTCGTGCCGAAAACAACAGGGTATTATCGTGCGACTTACCGCCTTTCGTAGAATTGGAAGTAACATATACCGAGCCCGGATTTAAAGGAGATACGGCATCAGCATCGGCAACCAAACCGGCAACTCTCGAAACGGGAGCCGAAATTAAAGTACCTTTATTCATAAATATCGGAGATGTATTAAAAATTGATACTCGCACAAGAGAATATTCCGAACGTGTTAAATAAATAAACCATGGCAAAAAAAGGGGCATCCGTAAAACGATTGAAATTCTGTAATTTCAAATTAGATGCATTGCTCGAAATTACTAATGCGATTAACGGAAACCTGTCTGTGGAAAAAATTCTTGAAACTTACCGGCATATACTTCTCGACGAACTTAAAATAGGCAAACTTGCAGTATTCGCAAAATCATACGACCAATGGGAACTTATGCTGGAATCGGGGTCGGGGAATAACGAACATACCGGTATCGACATAGAAAAAGACCTTGCGGATTACGAAGAAATCACCGGAACCTCGTCGTCCGAAAACAAAAATTTACTCGCATACGATTTTATAATACCCGTTTATCACGATATTAAAGCAATTGCATATGTTCTGATAGGCGACGTCGATGAAGAAAAAGAAGGAGTAAGCCCTACCATAAAACATTTAAGATTTATACAAACTCTTACAAACATAATATTCGTTGCGATAGAAAACAAACGCCTTTACGAAGAAAGTCTTAAACAAGAAAGAATAAAAAAAGAAATGGAACTGGCATCACGAATGCAATCAATGCTTATACCGGATACCGATTCATTTCCCGAAAACGAAGCAATAAAAATAAAATCATTTTATCTGCCTCATTTCGATGTGGGAGGAGATTATTTTGATTTTGAAAAACTATCCGAAAACGAATACTTCTTTTGCATTGCCGACGTATCCGGTAAAGGAATATCGGCAGCTTTGCTTATGTCTAACTTTCAAGCAAGTTTAAAAGCATATCTCAGAACCGGCATCGACTTGTCAGAACTCGTAAGACTGCTTAACTCACGAGTGGTAGATAATGCCCAAGGCGAGAAATTCATTACCTTTTTTGCCGGAAAATACAATGCCGAAACAAAAAAACTGTGCTACATTAATGCCGGACATAATCCACCTTTTCTTTACGACAAAAAAACAAAAAAACTGGCGGAACTTAAAGACGGATGCCCCGGTATAGGCATGCTCGACGAAATACCCTTTATAAAAGAAGGAACGTTCGAAATCTCGAATCCCTCGAAATTAATATGCTTTACCGACGGATTAGCGGAACTCGAAAACAATAAAGGAGAAGAAATAGGATTGTCCGAACTCGAAAAATGCATGACAGACGATAAATCGATTAACGAAAATTTCGAATGCCTGCAACATTCTCTTAATCTGAAAAAAGGAAATCCGGCATTATTTGACGATATCACGATTTTGGGAATAGATTTTCTTTAACGACATAAATATTCTGTAACAAATGAAAAAAACGCTTGCTCTACTAATAATTATCGCAAACCTGGTTAACAACTCGTTTTCTCAAGTACCTTATTCCGTTTTAACTTTTTTTTCGGAAGAAAAAATACCTTTTACGGTTATATTAAACGGAGTTTATAAAAACTCAATACCGACGACTAACGTAAAAATCGAAGGGCTTACAAACCCGGTTTACGAAGTAAAAATCATTTTTGAAGACAAAACACTCGCTCCTTTAAATAAAACCGTTAATACAAAACAAGGATTTGAACTCACTTATGTTATAAAAAAAGACGAAAAAGGAAATAATGCTTTAAATTACTTCTCCGAAGCCGTTTTGCCGCCTGATTATGCCGAACCCGCATACCGAAACAACGATATGACAATGCCCGGCAATCCGGAAGAAATTAAAGACGATATAAACAAACCCGAAAACAAAATTCCGGACGATAATGCAACAGAAAATCCGGACATAAAACCGGATATAAATAATGACGATATACCGCAAGATATAAATCTTAACGAAGATAAAAAACATTACGAACCTGCGGAATATCCTTCCGCAATGCCTGACAATATGCAAAAAAACTGCAACATGCCGCCGAGTTCCGAAAAGTTTCTTGAAATTAAAAAAACTCTTTCGAAAGCAAGTTCTGATTCGGATAAACTTATTATTGCCGAACAAATACTTAACGATAACTGTTTTACGGCACGGCAGGTTAAAGAAGCGGCTTTATTGTTTAATTTCGAAAAATACAGACTCCAATTTGCAAAACTCGCTTACAAACATACTTTTGATACCGATAATTATCTTATCATAAAAGATATTTTTAAATTCTCTTCCTCCGTTCGAGAACTTGAAGAGTATATTAATTCTTCAAAATAATTAAGACAAAAAGCAAGAATATTTTTACAAAGGGTAAGTTTCTTGTAAATTTGCCCTTTACTTTATGAAAATTTACAGAAATACAAACGATTTTAAAGCCGAAAATCCGGTTCTTACCGTAGGAACATTCGACGGGGTGCATCTCGGGCACCGTAAAATATTATCCGTTTTAACGCAAGAAGCCCTAAAAATAAACGGAGAATCCGTTGTATTTACTCTTTATCCGCATCCGCGAAAAGTCCTCGGCAAAAATTCCGAAAACCTTTTTTTACTCAATACTCTCGACGAAAAAATAAAACTTCTCGAAAAAGCAGGCGTAAAACATTTTATAATATACCCTTTTACAAAAGAATTTGCAAATCTTACCGCTTGCGAATTTATTAATGAAATTTTATACAAAAAACTTAAAATTAAAAAACTTATAGTGGGCTACGACCATCGTTTCGGAAAAGACGGACAGGCAAATCCGGGAATATTAAAACAATGTGCAACTTCCGCCGGCATAGATGTTTTAAAAGTTGATGCTTTTGTATTTAATGAAAAAAAAATAAGTTCTACCGTAATAAGAAAAGCATTGTTTGACGGACACATCGAAGAAGCTAATGCCTGCTTGGGATATGATTATACACTTTCGGGAGAAGTAATATCAGGAAATAAAATAGGACGCACAATAGGTTTTCCTACGGCAAACATTAAAATACCGGAAGAAAAACTGATACCGGCAAAAGGCGTATATGCCGTAAAAGTTAAAATTGAAGAAAAAATATTGCCCGGAATGCTTAATATAGGCACAAAACCTACCGTAACATCAGCCGAAAACATACAAACGGAAGTTCATATCTTTAACTTCTCCGAAAATTTATACGGAAAAAACATAAGCGTATCTTTAAAGAAATACATACGCAAAGAAATTAAATTTCCGGATACCGAAACTTTAAAGCAAAGACTTACGGAGGATAAAAGACTTATTACGAAATTTTTTGGCATTAGCACCTAATCCGGCCAAGTATATGTCCACGGATAACTTAACGGATTACCCGTATAACTTCTCGTAAAATGACCTCGTCTTCCGCAAGGCATGGAATTATGACAACGCAAATAACATTCTCCCGTATTTTCTCCCGAAAAAAAGAATGCTCCCGAGAGAGTTTCTCCGGCTAAATTTACGTCATAATTTGCCGCCGAGCCGCTGCCGTATAAAAAATTAACAAGTCCTCTTTCGGAAGTATCGTAAGAGTTGTGAACATCGTGGCATAAAATACAAGGACTGTCGGCTCTGTCAACGTGTATATAGTGCAAATCTTCAAAAGCATCGTTTCGGTTTGCAATTAAAGATGTTCTGTGGCAATTCCAACAAAGCTCGTAATCACCGTTGTCGTCGTTGTCCCATGTGTTACAAGTGCTTGCGGTTGCACTGCCGCTTTTGTCGTATTTACCTTTAAGCATTGTGTAAATACCCGTATAACTGCTTTCGGGTGTGCCGTCGGCTCCGTGATGTTGATGACAGGCACCGCAATCTTCGGCATCTCCGGTAAACCCGGGTTCTCCTTTGTTTATTACCATATCGTGGCGCGAACCGGTATAATTTGATTTATCCCACCCGCTGCCGTATGATGTAGAAGGAAAAAATATTCCGTCGGGAGGGTTGCCGTCATGACACCTGAGGCAAAAATCCCGTTCGCCGTTTGTTACAAAAACAATATTTTCGTTTGTATTGTCGGGGTCTGAGACAAGTGCTTCGGAATTATTGTAATGCGGATTATGACAACTTACACATTCCAACCCCGAGTTTGTTCCGTTTTGCGGAATTTCGTCAACCTGATGCGTGTGTGTTCTGTTAAATTCCGCTTCTATATCGGAAGATGCAACGGTTCCGTTATGACATTTTTCGCAAAATTCTTCTTCGTCGTTCATAGGGTCGGGCGAACTGTCGCCGGCATAATCTGCCGGCGATAAAAGATGCCTTTTTGCGGAGCCGTGTCCGTTATCGTGGCAATCCGTACAACTGTAAGAACTTAATTTATGCGATGAGTTATTCCATTTTTCTTTATTCGTTACCGGCACTTCTGCTCCTCCCGACAATGGTCTTGTATTACCCGCTTTTCCGTTTTCGTCATGGCAATTCAGGCAAAAATTTTCTATTGAAGACGCATTTGCCGGGTCGTAAGAGTAAATTAAATCTTCGCCGTAATCCGGATCAAGAAGTTCTACCGTTCCGTTGCGATGATTTCCGGTATAGTGGCATGTAACGCAATCGTTTTCGGTTACTTTGCCGCTCATGTGATGATTGGCTTCGACAAAATCGCCGGTAGAAGGGTTGATAATTTGTCTTCTGCTTCCTTGAGGAACGCTGTGGCATGTAAGACATCCGGTTTGAGGATAAAATTGTTTTTCGTGAGGATGGCATACGGTGCAATTTTGCCCGGGATAATGATTTAAAAATGTGCCGTCTCTGCGATGATGTAATACATTAGGGCTCGGGATATGGCATATCTGACAAATACCGTCAACCACACTGTCGTCGTCGCCGAAAGAATTTGTTCCCGTAAGGGAAGTAAAATTTATTTGCATTGCAAAAGCATTATCTTTTATCAGATAAATATTATTTTTATTCGGGTTATGTACTTCGTGGCAAACCGTGCATCTCATATTCTCGTGAGATCTGAATGTATGACATTTATTGCAAAAAGTGTTGTCGTTATCGGTTCTGAGTAAAAATCCGTCATCGGTTGCCGCAAAATGAACTTTATGGCAGCTCGAACATTCTACTTTGGAGTCGGGTAAAATTAAGGGGTTTTCGGGAGCAGGCAGTAAATACGGATTTGAAGTGTCGTATATAATGCCTGCGGGATGGCTTCCTCTGTTTGTTACGGGATTATCCGCATATCGTCCGACATCGCGTGCCGAATGACAGTCTTTGCATAAAGCGTCTCCGGTGTTTGAAGCTCGTAAAAACGGATTGTAAGTTTGTGAATGTTGATTATGGCAACTTGAACATATAATTGTATCGTTTATTATTCGTTTTAATATTTCCGGATTAGAACTTAAGTTTGCTTCGTATGTCGTGTTTATTGCAGGTTTGTTCCATGCATGCGAGTTTCCGCTTGTTCCGGGAATTGCAATGTCCGCATCGGAAAAAGATACCGATGAGGCAATTCCGACCGGATTATGACAACTCATGCATAAATTGGCATTGCCTTTTACGGATGTAAGCGTGTTTCCGGCACTTGCATGGGTTATGTGACAAGCACTGCAAGTAAAGTCGTGCGGTGTGTCCGATGCGGGTTTTATACTTGAAGTAAAAACAGAATTAAAAGATATATATTGCGAACTTAAAGAAAATAATGCGCTTGCCGTAAAAATAATTAATAACAATATGCTTATCTTTGTTTTTGCAAACTTCATGGTATTTGGTTTAGCGTTTAATTATCAGTTTTAAAGAACCTGCAAATTCGCTGCTTTTTATTTTAAGAATGTAAATGCCTTGCGGTAAGTTTTCGATGTTTATTTTTTCTTTTATTTTTTTGCCGTAAAAGAATTTTGAGAAAACGGTTTTTCCGGAAGAGGATATAATTTCGATAAAAATTTTTGTCCGGGTTGAGTTGTTACATTCAAGTATAAATGTTCCTTTTGACGGATTCGGTGATATTTTAATAAAAGTTCTGTCGCAATTGTTGTTTTCGGAGTTTGTTATATTTACGATTTTTTCGACAGTATCTTCTCCGCATTTGTTTTTTGCCGTAAGTGATATTTCGTAAATTCCCGGAGAGTAAAATTCCGGAGAAGGGGTTTCTTCGGTGCTTATATTTCCGTTACCGAAATCCCATAAAAAAGAATCTGCATTTTCGGATGTGTTTATAAAAGTAATTTCCGTATTATTGTTTTTATATAAAAAATCCGCATAAGGTTTTTCTTGCGTGCTTAGGGTTAAGGTTTCGGATATGTTTGCAGAGGTGCAGAAAGCGTCGGATATTTTATTTATTTCGTAGGTTCCTTTTTTTGTTACCGGCAAAAACGTCGGATTGTTGAGGGTAAAAATATTTGTTTGAGCAGAATCGTTGTATATCAAAGGGAAATACCAAGGTGCATTACCTGAGAAATCAAAGCGTATAAGGGCTGTGTCTTCTGAACATGTTAAAGTGTCGTTGCTTGATATGCTTACGGAGGGCAATATTTCCGGAGTTTTTATAACGGCGCTTCCCGTAAAACAACTGCCTGTATTTGTGTTATCGGATAATTTTATGATTTCGTATATTCCCGGTTCGGAAATTTTAAGAGTAAAGATACTGTCTTCGCTTGTAATTTCTTCGCGGGCGTATCCGTTTACGGCATAAGTAAAATTCCACGGCGGCGTTCCCGTGAGTTTAATTTTGATGTTTGTGCTGTCGCCCGGGCAGATAACGGCGTCCGAATCAAAAATTTTTGATGAAGGCAAATTCTCCGGTGCTTTAAAAAGTTCTATTCTTCCGTTGTTTAAAGAACTTACGAAAATGATTTCATCTTCGCTGAAAGCTATGTCGAGCGGCATATTTAATTCTCCGGGGTTGTTGCCGAATTTCCCGAATTTAGTGATAAAATTATATTCTTTGTCGAAAACGCTTACCGTTCCCTGAAACGGGTCTGAAACGTATATGTTATTGCATTTTCCGGATGTAATACCTTGGATTCGGTAAAATTGTCCGTCGTTATTACCGTATGACCCGAAAGAGTTTATAATGTTTCCTTGTAAATCGAAAACGTAAATTTTGCATTCAGGTGTAAATCCCGTTCCCGTACCGCCGTGTTCTCCCGCCAAAATTCGGTTTGTTCTTTTATCGTAAAATAAACATACCGGATAAGTTAGTACTTCTTTTCCCAAGGTTCCGGTAATATTGCCGTTTTTGTCAAGAATAATTATTCCGTTTTGTTTTCCGTCGGCAACGTACATTTGTTCGTCCGAATCGAAACATATTGACAGAGCGGAAACGCATTTGTTTGAGAATAAAGATATTTCTCCTGTTGAAGATATTTTATAAATTTCTCCGGAATTTTTATCTCCGATAAATAAATCCTCGTTTTTATTTACGGCAATTGAGGCGGGCGGAAAATTCAGAGGTATTTGTTTTATTAATTGTCCGGATGTGTTGTATTTTATAATGCGGTTTTGTTTTACGTCGCTTACGTAAATGTTATTTTTCGGGTCGAGAGCTATTCTTACGGGAGCGGTAATATTTTCAGATATTTGGTTTATACAGGTATAAACGGTATTACTTTCGGATTGTGCGGTTGTTAAAACAGGGGAAATTATGAATATTAAACCGAGATATAAATATTTTGGCGAAATATTTTTCATTTTACGAATACTTTATTTGCCGGATTGATTATCAGTTTTGACTAAAAGATACAAATTGCACACCAAGCAATTTAGTATTGAAATTGAAACGAGAAATTAAAATGTTATTTATTGCCGTACTCATCGCAAAAAGGTATTTCGGAGATTTAATCAATGCTTTTTTGAGTTGTAATCGACGGGTTGTTTTATTTTTTGTTGTTGTAATTCAAATGTTTGTATCGGTTGTAAGATGCTTTTTGTTTTTTGAGCTAAATATAAGTTCCGGTTTAAATTATTTTAACAGAAAGTATAATTTTATTTTTTCGAAGGACCGGATGTTTTATGCAAGATTGATTTACCGGGGCATTTGCCCCTACAAATTGGTTATTTACCCCGTAAAATGTTTTTTCCGGTTTTGGTTTAAAATAAAAAAGAGATGTTTTACGACATCTCTTTTTTCGATTTTTTCGGAACTTAACGTTTGTTTTTTAATTGCTTGCCGGATTGGGATGGGCAATTTTCGCATAATATTCTTCGAAGTTAAAGCCTTTATAATTAGGGCTTTCTTCATTGTGGCATTTTTTACATACTGCTTCCGTAGGCATAATAAGTCCGTTTTTTATACTCAGTTCATGGTCTTTCATTACAGACATACTTTTATATGCGCTTCCGGGTCCGTGACAACTTTCGCAAGACACTCCTTCTTCTTTTGTTATGCCGGCAATTAAGCCGGGGTCTGCGGCACCTGCCGTAGAATGGCATTTTAAACATTCCGGATTATTTACTTCATCTCCTTTTAATGATTGCATAGCTTTTGAGTGCGGTCCGGAAAGCCATTTGTTGTATTGTTCGCCTTTTGCCGCTTTGTTATGGCACATTTTGCATTTAGATGCTCCTATGTATTTAAAATCTTGACCGCTTGCGTTGTTCCCTAAAATAAACAACAATCCGATAATTAAAACTGTGTTGACTGATAAATGTTTCATTTTTAATGATTTATAGGTTGAGTAATATTTTATGCCTTTTAATTATTTTACCACATTTGAGGCAAATAATGTACCAATAAATTTTTTGATTCGGAATGGTACCTGAATTAAAGCTGTTTTATTTTATCAATAATTTTAAGGTATCAAATTTGTTTTATTGCGGTAAAACAGGGTTTTGTATTATGAATTTTTTTCGATTTAAAAATATGTTATTAATTGTATTCTTTTTTTCGTGTTTTTTAGTGCCCGGTTTTTCTCAAAATAAGGTTAAACAAAATGAAATAGTATGGAAAAAAGAATACTCAACGTACAAAAACGTGAATAATAAAAAAGGATTTGCAAAACTGTTTAATTTTATTTTCGAAAAAAAAGATAGGGCATTAGTAGCCCCGGTTTCTGTATTTTCGGATAACGATAATGTTTTATGGATTACTGACAGAGCTTTGCACGAACTTGTTGCCGTTAAAAAGAATAAGATAATAAATATTTCTCGGATTTTTAAAAACGAAAATATATTGTCTTCTCCGATAGGACTTTGTGTATTTCCGGATAATACCGTTTTGTTTACGGATTCTGATAACGGCAAGGTGTATTTTTTTAATAATAAGACGAATACATCGGGAGTGTTTAATAAAAACGATACATTGATAAGACCTGCGGGAATAGCTTATTCGGTATTAACTGAAGAAGTTTTTGTTTCGGAAGCAGGGGCACACAGAATCTCAGTTTTTGATAAAAACGGCAAATTATTAAGAATAATAGGACAAAGAGGAAATGCCGACGGCGAATTTAACTTTCCGGGATTTATTTGGATTGATGATTCGGGTGTAATTTATATTGTTGATGCGTTAAATTTCAGGGTGCAGATATTTGATAAAAACGGAAAGTTTGTTAAGTCTTTCGGAAAACACGGCGACGGTACGGGAAGTTTTGCCTGCCCGAAAGGTATTGCTTCTGATACTTTCGGAAATATTTATGTGGTTGATGCTTTGTTTAATGTCGTGCAGATATTTGACAGAAACGGAAGGTTTTTATATGCTTTCGGCAAAAAAGGACAAGATAAAGGTGAATTTTGGATGCCGACCGGGATTTTTATTGATTCAGATAATAATATTTATGTTGCAGACAGTTATAATTCAAGAGTACAGGTATTTCAATTAATATCAAAAGAAAAATATGAGAACTGAATTTATTTTAACTTTTTGCTTTTTTATTGCGGATATTTTATCATTTTCTCAATCAATTGTTAATTCGCCGCATAATTTATCGGCAAGCGGAACGGGAGAAATAAAATCTCTTGAAGAAAAAGAAATCTGTATTTTCTGCCATACGCCTCATACAAGCAATCCCGAACGTCCTTTGTGGAACAGGTCTGTTCCGGGTACAAATTATATGCTTTACAAAAGCTCTACGATTAAAGCGATTCCGGGGCAACCCGACGGTGCTTCGGTTTTGTGTCTTTCTTGCCATGACGGAATTATTGCTCCGGGAAATGTATTAAACCGTAAATACGAAATAGACTTCGGAAGCGGGGCGGAAACTTTTAAATACGGTAAATATAATCTTACTACCGATTTATCCGATGATCATATGATTTCTTTTTTTTACGGGTCTGCATTGGCATATGCCGACGGCGAATTAAAACATCCCGAAAATTTGTTGCCTCCTGTTACTTTAGAAGAAGGAAAGATGCAATGTACCTCCTGTCACGATCCGCATAAAAATACGAATAAAAACTTTTTGGTTAAAACAAATAAATATTCAGCCTTGTGTTTATCTTGCCACGATAAAAAATATTGGCTTCGGTCGGCACACGAAAACTCCGAAGCTCGATGGAACGGGGCAGGAATATCCCCTTGGATTGGCACGGCATATGAAACGGTTTCGGAGAATGCATGCGAAAATTGTCATAAACCGCATTCTGCCGGCGGGCATGAACATTTGATGAAATATGAAGCGGAAGAACGTAATTGCTTAAATTGTCATAACGGTAATGTTGCTTCTAAAAATATAGAAGCTCAAATAAACAAACCTTATTCGCATAATGTATATTCTTATTTTAAAGTTCATAATGCCGCTGAAGACGCACTCGTTTTTGATATGCATGCAGAATGCGAAGATTGTCATAATCCGCATGCATCTTATAATGCCGAAGCAAATGCCCCGTTTGTAAAAGGATATAACGAAGGCGTAAAAGGTATTGACCAAAACGGTAACAGATTGGAAACCGTTCAATACGAATATGAAATTTGTTACAGATGCCATGCCGACAGTCCGGTAAAACCCGTATCTTCGATTAACAGACAAATAGAACAAAATAACGTGCGTTTGGAATTTGCTCCGGTAAATCCGTCATTTCATCCGGTTGTTGCTCCCGGAGTAAATCCCGATGTTCCCGATTTAGCGGCACCTTATTCCGTTTCAAGTATTATTTATTGTACGGATTGTCATGCAAGCAACGGAGAAGATTCGCCCGCAGGACCCCACGGTTCTATTTATCCCGGAATATTAAAATATAATTATACAACAGGAGATAATGTTACCGAATCTTATTATGCTTACGAATTATGTTATAAATGCCACGACAGATCTGTTTTGATAAACGGAAATTCAAATTCGTTTCAGACAAAAATTCACAAAAAACATATCGTAAAAGAGCATACACCTTGTTCGGTTTGCCACGACTCTCACGGAATAAGCATAACTCAAGGAAATTCCGTAAATAATTCTAATTTAATAAATTTTGACCGCAATGTTGTTTCTCCCGTTAACGGAATTATTCGATTCGAAGATACCGGTTTATTCAGCGGTTCTTGTTATTTAAGTTGCCACGGTAAAATTCATAATCCGAAATTTTATAACTGACATGAAAATTGATTCTTTCAGAACCGGAATGGTTATAATTGTTATAATTGTTGTTATTATATCTTCTTCGTCGGCTTTTTATTTATATGATAATTATTTAACTAAACAAACTTATAAAGAAATTAAAAAAAATACCGAAAACCTTATAGCTTTAGTTAATGAAATTCAAAAAACGCTGAATTCTTCTCATACTTCACAAAGTTTTGACACCCTTATAAACGAAATAAATAAAAACGAATATGTGTCGAATGTTTTGTTTGTCGATACTTCCGGTAACATTAAATATTATTACGTAACAAACATTGTTGTGAAAGACTCTTTGTTTAAAAGAGGAACTTATTTTTCTTCCGGGAAAAAACTTATAAATGTTTTCGACATAAATAAAAGCTCTTACGAAGGAATATCCGTTAATGCGGGAAATACGCCTTATTGTTTTTCTTGTCATAAAAATACCGGAAATAATTTAGGATATATTGTTTTTGATTTTGCTGCGGGCAAAATTAATAAGGACATAAATATTACAAGAAAATACAGCATATTAGTTTCAATTTTTATACTCGTTGTTTCCGGAGCTTTTATATTATTAATGCATTATCGCTATGTAAAAGCATCTCTCGGAACTTTTATGAAATCAATAAAAAATATAAACAGAGGTAATTTAGACGAGAGAGTTCCTGTTTTAAAATCAAAAGAACTCGGAAGTTTGGCTGAATGCTTTAATAAGATGCTTGATAATTTTCAGGAAACGCAGAAACAATTGGATATTTATCATGAAAAAGAATTGCATAATGCTCGTAAAATGGCGACTGTCGGAGAAATGTCGGCAAGATTGGCACACGAAATAAGAAACCCGGTTATGGGAATAGCGGGTGCGGTAGAAATAATTGCCGAATCTACCGAGTCGGAAACCGACAAACAAATTCTCCAAGAACTGAAACGACAAGCCGGAAGAGTAAACGAGGCGGTTTCAAAACTATTGAGATATGCAAAATCCGAAAAATTAAATCTCAAAAAAAATAATATTAACGAACTTATTAAGTCAATAGTTTTCTTTTTGAAAAACAGACCGGGCACAAATAAAATTACGTTTGTTTTGGAATTAAACCCTAAAATTCCTGAATTTTATTTCGATAAAGAACAAACTGAAAATGCTTTTATGAATATCAGTTTAAATGCGATTCAAGCAATAGAAGATGCAGGTATTATTACGTATCGTACAAAATACGATAAAAAAAACAAAACGGTTGAAATTACGGTAGAAGATACCGGAAAAGGTATTCCTGAAGATAAAATAAACGAGATTTTTAAACCGTTTTACACTACAAAAACCGAAGGAACAGGTTTGGGAACGGCTATTGCAAAAGAAATAATAGAAAATCATAACGGAACAATATATGCGGAAAGCGAACTCGGCAAAGGAACACGTATTATCGTTATATTACCGGCAGCAAGATAATACGCAAATTAAAGACATATGTGAATTTGCTTAAAAAACATCTTATTCTCGAGTAAAAATTGTATATTTGATTATTTATTTATCACTCGTTATACGCAAAACAAACCTGTTTATGAAGTTGTTGAAGATTCTTGTAATTGACGATGAAAAATTAATTCGTTGGTCTTTCGAAAAAAAACTTAATTCCGATAAAATAAAAGTATATACCGCAGGTTCCGGCGAAGACGGTATAGAAACTTTTCAAATGGAACATCCCCATATAGTCTTTCTGGATAATAAATTACCTAAGATGCAGGGGCTGGATGTCCTTAAAAAAATTAAAAAAACAGACGAAGATGCAGTTATTGTTTTCATGACGGCTTACGAATCGGTTGATGTTGCCGTAAAAGCCATGAAAGCAGGTGCATACGAATATATAAACAAACCCTTTTCTTTCGAAGAAATTAATATTATTATAAAAAATATAACGGATAAAATAAATAAAGACAAAGAAATTCGCTTACTCAGACGCGAAAAAAAAGATTTTATAACCTTTGACCATATTATCGGAAGTTCCGAAAAAATAAAGAAAATAATAAGATTGGCGAAAAAAATTGCAAAGACCGAAACAACAACCATCTTGCTTCTCGGTGAAAGCGGAACGGGTAAAGACCTTTTTTCTAAAGCAATACATAACGAAAGCGCCAGAAAAGACAAACCTTTTGTTACCATAAACTGCTCATCTTTACCGGAAACTCTTTTGGAGAGCGAATTGTTCGGTTATGAAACAGGTGCTTTTACCGATGCAAAAAAACAAAAAAAAGGCTTGTTCGAAGTTGCCGAAGGAGGAACCGTTTTTCTCGACGAAATAGGTGAAATAAACCAAGCTACACAATTAAAACTGCTTAATGTTTTGGAAAACAGGACTGTAAGAAGATTGGGCGGAACTGTTGACATACCGGTAGATATCAGAATTATAGCGGCAACTAACAGAAACCTGAAAAAATCCGTGGAAGAAAAACTCTTCAGAGAAGATTTATATTACAGAATAAAAGTTTTTCAAATAACCGTTCCTCCGCTTCGCGAACGCAAAGAAGATATTCCGGAACTTATAAATTATTTTATTGAACAATTTAACCGCCAATTCGGAAAAAATGTAACGGAAACAGACCCCGAAGTTCTTAAACTCATGATGAAATACGACTGGCCCGGAAACGTTAGAGAATTGAGAAATGTAATAGAAAGAGCCGTAATACTCGAAACCGATAATATACTTTACGAAGATTGTTTGCCGGGTGAAATTAGAGAGCATAACTGTAACGAAAAAAAATGCAACCCCTATAATTTTATCCTGCCCGACGAAGGATTATCTTTAGAAGAAATGGAAAAAGAAATTATCAGACAGGCATTGGAAAAAACCGATTATAATCAGACTAAAGCAGCTAAACTGCTCCGAATATCCAGAGATACCCTTCGCTACAAAAAGAAAAAACATAAACTTTGATAAAACCGGGTTAAATACCCCGAAAAAAGGGTTATATGCCCCGCATTTCCTGTTTGCCGGTTTTTCGATTTCTGTTTTTTCGACATCCTTAATTAATGTTTTTAAACATCACTCAGAATCTGCAATCAATTTTAGATTTATTGCGATTGTAAACAGCGGTTATTGTAATAAGCTGCTAATTAACGGTATATGACTGGGTGCGACCGGATTTATTATCCGGCTTTAACATTAAAAATAAATTTATCCGGTAATATTTCGTTAATTGCGATGTGCCGTATTTTAATTTACCGGCTTTTCAAGAAACATACTTCCGTTTGGCTTGTCTTTTGTCTTTTCATCAATGAAATTTTTAAAATTATAAATTATGAAAAATATAACCTTAGTATCTTTAATGATCCTTTTTACAAATATCGGTATCGCCCAAATTACGGGCTCAAAACACGATTTCTCCGGTAATGCATGGAATACATCCGGGCAAATTTGCATAGTATGTCATACCCCTCATAATGCTGACTTAACGGTAGCTACGGCTCCTCTGTGGAATCACGACATTACTTCTGTTGCCGCATATACTTTGTATTCCTCGGCTACGCTCGATGCAACCGTAGGACAACCGGGTAACGAATCCAAACTATGTTTAAGTTGCCACGACGGAACGGTTGCATTGGAAAATTTCGGCGGAACAACGAGCGGAACAAATTTTATTACCGGCTCGGCACTGGTGGGAACAGACATATCCGACGACCATCCGATATCATTCGTTTATGATGCGGCTTTGGCGGCTGCCGACGGAGGATTGCACGACCCCGCAACAACAAGTTCCGGACTCGGAAGCACAATTTCCGACGATATGCTTTTTGCTTCGAGAATGGAATGTGCCTCTTGTCACGATGTGCACGACAATGTAAACGGAATGTTTTTAAGAATAAATAACGCAGGTAGTGCTCTTTGCCTTACTTGCCACGACAAATAAACAAGATAAAACAAAAACTGAAAAGCGGTTTCTGATCGCTTTTCTTTTTATACGGTTACGAAAAAAACAAGAATGAAAATAATTCCGAAAATAAATATAACCGTAACGGCGATTCTTTTGCTTGTAATATCTTTTGCTTCTTGTCGGGTATTTACCTCGGCGAAAAATACCGAAAGCGAAAAAATAATTTACCCTTCGCCTCCGGATACGGCTCGAATACAATTTCTTACATCAATCTCTTCTTCCGAAGACATATCGGGTAAACAATCAAAGTTTAAAAAATTTATATTCGGAGAAGAAAAACCTTTACAAATATTAAAACCTTTCGGAGTATATTTCGGAGAAGGAAAAATTTATGTTTGCGATATTGCCCTTAAAGCTCTTGAAATAATTGACTTAAAAAATAATAAATTCGACTTGTTTAAACCTTCGGGCAAAGGTGTTCTTAAATTACCGCTCGGATGCTTTGTCGACGGTTCCGGAAATATTTATGTCGCCGACGGCAATCGCAGGCAAATAATTATTTTCGATAAAAACGGAAAATATATTAATGCGTTCGGAGAAACAAAAAACTATAAACCTACAGCCGTTTTTGTTGCCGACGGCAAAATTTGGGCAGCAAATGTTAAAAATCATGCCGTGCATGTTTATGACAAGAAAACTTGTAAGTTCTTGTTCAAATTCCCGCAAGCAAATGTTTCAAAAAACGCATACCTTAATCAACCTGTTTTCTTAAATGTTACCGAAAATGAAGTATTTGTTTCGGATTTCGGAGACTTTAAAATTAAAATTTACGATAAAAAAGGCAAATACTTAAGATCGGTAGGTACTTACGGTAAACTGCCCGGGCAATTTACACGCCCTAAAGGAATCGCAACCGATAAAGACGGTAACTTATTTGTTGCGGATGCGGCATTTGAAAATGTTCAGATGTTTAACTCGAAAGGCAAATTATTAATGCATTTCGGAGGACCCGGCGGAGGCAAAGGCAATATGTCTTTGCCGGCAGGAATATTTGTTAATTACGACGACTTAGATTATTTCGAGAAATTTACGGACAGCGATTATAACTTAAAATACCTGATAATTGTTACTAATCAATATGGTCCGGAAAAACTCGGCATATACGGACGCATAGAGTTAAAAAACGGCAAATAAAGACTTTGATTTATGAAAAAAAAATATTTCGATTCATTTTCTTTTATTTGTTTGTTTGTTTGGCTGACGGCATCTTGTTCTTCCGAAGTCCGGTATAAAGTATTATCATTTGTGTTCGACGGTGTACCGCATAACGGCAATATTTCCGAATCTTTTGCATCCGATTCCCTTTTAACCGATACACTTGTTGCTTCAACAAAAGATTTGCCGCATAAAGAACAATCTTCTTTTTATGTTCATTCGCCTTATAAAAAACGTAATTGCGATGCTTGCCATAATAATGCCGTCGGGCAAAAAGTCCCGTCTCAATTGAACTTGTGCGGCTCTTGTCACGAAAACTTCGAACATAAATACTCCGAAATACACGGACCCGTCGGGGCGGGATATTGCACTTCATGTCATAACCCCCATAAATCAAAAAACAACTTTCTGCTGAGAGAGAAAAACAAATATTTATGTTTTAAATGCCACGATTCCGGAATAGAAGAAGATGATATTCACGGTATTGCCGAAATCTCGGATTGCACGGATTGTCATAATCCGCACGGAGAAGAAAATTCTTTTTTACTAAAAAAAACATCGTGTTATAAATGCCACGACGATTTCTCGAAAACATACACATATATGCACGGACCGGCGGCAGCCGGATTTTGTTATGCATGTCACGATTCGCATAAATCCGACAGCAGATATAAATTATCCGATAAAAATCAAGCGATATGTTATAAATGTCATATAAAAAATCGAATCTTAACGATTGAAGCTCACAAAGATGCGGAAAGTGCGGATTGCATCGAATGTCATAATCCGCACGGCGGAAACGATAAATATTATTTTAACTGACACGTAAGATGATATTAAAAAGAACAACGGCGGTTTTATTTTGTGTTTTATTTTCTTGCAAACTTTTTTCGCAAGTTTCGGTACCTCTGCCCCGGGAAGACAAACGTTTCTGGCAACCTTTGTCTTTCTTCGGAGAATTTAGAACATTCTCTAAGTTCAGACAAAAAGAAATACATACCGGATATTTAGACGATACTCAAAGCAGTTCGCAATTTTCCGCAGGAATCTTAATTTGTTCGCAAAGTTATTTTTGGCACCCCGATTTTTTATTGCTTGATGTGGAAACCGAATATAATCCCGATATTATAAAAGAAAATTATATTGTTATACCCGATCGTTCGGAGACAAGAACTTTAAAACGTTTAAAACTTAAAACAACTTTTTTCAATACCAAAGTGATTTCTTTAAACGCTTATGCAGATTTGGCGGAAACATACGGAAACAGAGATAATATTACCGACATTAAAATAAACTCGGAGCGTAAAGGTGCTGTGATGAGTTTTGCAAATAAAGTGTTGCCGGTAAATTTCTCGCTGAATAAAATAAGTATGAAAGAGGAAGAAACAGAAACAGGAAAAACTCTAAATACCGACAGACTTAACTTTACGGGCAAAATATCAAAATCATTTTATTCAAACGATAATCACGGATTGTCATACTCGCATAACGAATACGATTATGATTATACCGACACGGAAAAAACGCGTATATTTTCGGATTATATTACCCTTAACGACAATTTTAATTTTGATTCCGAAAAGAAATATAATTTTCGATCCCGTATATCATATCAAAAACAAAGAGGATCAGTCAGATTCTCGCAATTTATCGCCGACGAATACCTGACTCTGAAATTACCCGGAAATTTAACTTTCATTGCAAATTACGATTTTGTCGATTCGGACAATGAAAATCTGACATCAAAAAAACATAACATTAAAACCGATTTACACCATAAATTATTTTCGAGTTTGAACTCCGGTATTTTTTATGAATACAGAAATTTCTCACATAATTCTTACGGCGAATATTCTAATATTTTCGGAACTGACATTCATTATACGAAAAAAATCCCTTTAAAAGGACGACTGAATATTTCTTACAATTACAGAAGACAGAATTTCAGGACGCAAAACGAACCCCTGAACATACGCATATTCGACGAAAACCATGTTCTTACCGACGGAGAAATTACTTTGCTAAACAGACCTTATGTCGATATAAATTCTGTTACGGTAACAGATGCAACCGGAACATTTGTTTATCGTAAAGATTTTGATTACATGCTTGTCGAAAGAGGCGCATATGTGGAAATTCTGAGATTTCCCGGAGGTCAAATACAAAATAATCAAGCAATATCGGTTGATTATACGGTTCGTTTACCGGAAACATACGGATATGATTTGAACTTTAACGGATATGCATCCGACATTAATTTATGGAACGGGCTGATTCAAATTTATTTTAACGTTGCTTTACAGAACTATAAAAACATGTTCAATGCCGATGCTTTGGTACTAAACAGGTTTACTCAATATAAATACGGAATACGCACGGATGTTAAATTTGCTTCTTGCGGTATCGAGTTCGATAATTACGACAGTAATATAATGCCCTATAACTCGGTAAGATATTATTTAAACTTGCAAAAAAACATTAACAAAAAACTCATTATTTCCCTCAACGGCAGTATTCTCGACTATTATTTTACAGATAACGATATTAACAACATATATTCCGATATATCTGCAAAAGTTGCATATATGATTACGGAATATCTAAGACTTAATCTGGAAACATCTTATAGAAATCAAAAAGGAACAGGTATAGACTTAGAATTATTATTCGCAAAAACAGAAGTTGTAATCAGACTCCGCAAACTTTATTTTTCGGCAGGTTTCGAAAGATATAATCGTAACTTTTTGGGAGATATTAATAACTACAACGGTATATTCTTTAAAATGATAAGAAAATTCCGTACTTAAAAACTTTATTAAGACATTAAAAACAGAAAAACAATGAAGTTCATATATAAAATACCGATTGTTATATCGCTGGCAATACCTGTAATCTATAATTCAACCGGTAATTTAAAGAATAATATTACCTCTGTAAATTTATATGATAATACGGCATCCGAAAGAGAATGCGTATTCTGTCACAGTAATATCGTTAAGCACAAAGTTTTACACCCGCCTGCCGAAAGCGACTGCGAGTTTTGTCATAAAAGCACGGGTAATAAACATCCGAGAGTAAAACTCAAAGGATTTGTTACGGCTGAAAAAATGCCGGATTTATGTTATATGTGCCACGACCGAAATAATCGTAAATATATTCACAAACCCGTTAAAAACGGTAAATGCATAACCTGTCATTCTCCTCACGGCTCCGAAAATCCTTATATGCTGCTAAATTACGGAAACTCCGAAGAATGCTTAAAATGCCATGATTTAAAAATCGAAAAAAATATACATCCGCCTCTCGAACTCGACGGATGCGCTTCCTGTCACGATGCTCATCAATCCGATTACCCTAAACTGCTTGTAAAAAAACAAACCGATTTATGTGCGGAATGCCACGATGATATTAAAAACGAACTTAAAGAAACGCACAAACATCCTCCTTTTGAAGATGATTGCTTTAATTGCCATACTCCTCACAGTTCCGACAAATCTTTTTTACTTACGGCATCTTTGCCCGGCTTATGTTTTTCATGCCATGACGAAATAAAAGAAAAACTGGAAACATCCGAAAATATTCACCTCGTAACCGAAGACAAATACACTTGCGGTAAATGTCATTCGCCGCATGCAAGTTCTGATAACTTCGAATTAATTAAAAATGCCGATAATCTTTGTCTGAGTTGTCATAACAAAGAAATTAAAACCGGAACAAAGATAATTCGCAACATTGACAAAGACATTAAAAACTCGAATTACAAACATGCGGCTCTTGAAAACGGTTGCACGGGATGCCACAATCCGCATGCGTCAGATTATAACAATTTACTTACATATTCATTCCCCGAAAATATATACGTAAAAGCATCAATCGATAAATTCGAACTGTGTTTTAATTGTCACGACGAAGCTTTATTGAACAATGCTCGCACGAAAACCGCAACATCTTTCAGAAACGGAGATAACAATTTGCACTATTTGCACATAAACGGAGATAAAGGCAGAAACTGCAGCGTATGTCATGATATTCACGCATCCGACGACAAATTTCTAATTAAACAAAAAACTGTTTTCGGAGAATGGCTTATGCCTTTAAACTTTACAAGTTCGGAAAACGGCGGCTCATGCAGAACGGGCTGTCACGAAAAAAAAGAATATAACCGCATAAATCCGGTAAAATACGGATTGTAAAAATAAATACGTAAAAACTCTTAAAAATTATAATATGCCTGATATAAGAAATTTACTGATAACGGTTTTACTCTTATTTATTGGTTGCCCGAAAACAAACGCACAAACAAACGAAGATTGCATGATGTGTCATGAAGATAAAGATTTAAAGACGGAGCGATACGGAAAAACAATATCCGTATATGTTAATTCAGCCGCACTTCTGAATTCCGTTCACAAAGAACTAAAATGTATCGCATGCCACGACGACCTTGAAGGAAGTGATTTTCCGCATGACAAAAATTTAAAAAAAGTAGATTGCGGATCTTGTCATGCAGGATATGCGGAACAAGTTAAAAATGATATTCACTTTGTTCTGATGAAGTATTCTTGCGACAACAAACCCTCGTGTAAAACATGCCATAACACCCATAATATCAAAAAACCTTCGAAAGTTAAAAACAAATCAAAAGAATTTTGCGGAAAATGTCACGAAAAAAACGTATTGTCGGCATCTTATCATACAAATAAAGAAATAAATAATTCGTGTAAAGAATGCCATAAAGAAAAAGCTTATGCCGGAGAATTGAAAAAATCGGTTCACGAAAAACTTACTTGTGCAAACTGCCACGGTTTTGCAGCCGATAATTTATCTCTGCATCAAAAAGGCAATCCGAAAAATAAAACGGCTGATTGCTATGTATGCCATAACAAAGAAGCCGAAGAACATAAAGAAAGTATTCACGGAGTATCTTTGGAAAAAGGAATAGACGATGCGGCAAAATGTTGGGATTGCCACGGTTCGCATGCTATCCTTAAAGTATCTTCGGACAGCAGCTCTGCAAATCCCGAAAACTTGGTAAAAACTTGCGGAAAATGCCACGACAATTCGGATTTTGCGGAAAAACATCTTTTGTCTGTTAAAAATCCGTGCCGTTTATATTCCTCGTCCGTTCATAACAAATTATTAAAAGCGGGAAATAAAAATGCTCCGAGTTGTATTAATTGCCACGGTGTTCACAATATAAAAAACAGATTACAGGAAAATTCTTCCATTTCAAGTTTCAGAGTGTCGCATACTTGCGCAAAATGTCATAAAAAAGAAGCTTACGAATACGAACGTTCAATACACTACATTGCCGTAAAAAAAGGAATAAGAGAAGCCCCGACATGTAACGACTGCCACAGCGAACATGCAGTTATGCCGGTTGATTCCGCAGGCAGAGAAGCAGCAAAAAAAATACAGGATAATACATGCTTGGTTTGTCACGAAAATTTAATATTAGCCGAAAGATACGGTATGCAGGAAAATAATGTTTCCGCATATAAAGACAGTTATCACGGCTTGGCATCTTCTTTCGGTAACAATAAGGCGGCAATGTGTGTAGATTGCCACGGCATTCATAAAATATTACCCGCATATTCCGACGAATCTTCCATAAATCCGGAAAACCTTACAAACACATGCAAAAAATGCCACCCCGAAGCAACCGACGTATTTGCCCGCAGCTATTCTCATGTTAGCGTAAACAAAGATTCGGCAAAACTGATAGAAACAATAGTTCGCATAATATACCTGTGGCTTATAATCGTTGTAATAGGAGGAATGATTATACACAATGTTATTATCTTTGTTCACGACCTGAAAGAAAAACGCAATAAAGAGAAAAAACAAATTCGCATAACAAGATTTACTGCTAACGAATTACTGCAACATCTTTTTTTACTGGTATCTTTTATTTTTCTTGCCGTTTCCGGATTTTTACTTAAATATTCACAATCTCCGGTAGCCGATGCTTTACGGTATATGGGCTTCGACGAACATACCCGCCGTATTGTTCACAGAGTTGCGGCTTCGGTAATGTTTTCGGTATCGCTTTACCACGTCGTTTATTTAATCGCAACGCACAGAGGACGCTCGCTTTTAAGAGCATTACTGCCTAAACCCGGCGACCTGAAAACTGCCGGACAAAACATAATGTATTATCTCGGAATACGAAAAAAACATCCCGATTTTGAAAACTTCAATTATATCGAAAAAGCGGAATATTGGGCTCTCATCTGGGGTGCCGTAGTTATGGGACTTACCGGATTTTTCTTGTGGTTTCCGACTCTCGTAGGAGATTGGGCTCCGGTTTGGCTTATAAAAGTAAGCGAAATAATACATTTTTTCGAGGCAATATTAGCTACTCTCGCAATTATTGTTTGGCACTGGTTTTTCGTAATGTTCAGACCGAAAGAATACCCTTTGAATTTTGCATGCGTTGACGGACTAATGACCCTTGAAACATATAAAGAAGAACATAAACTTACATTTAAAAAAGTTGTGGCGGAATGGGTTAAACTAAAAACCGGAAAGAAAAAAAGAATGAGTGATTTTACTGAACGATTTATCAATGCCGTAAAGAAAAACGGGATCGATCCCGATATGTTTTTTGTAAATGAAATTAAAAATGACGATGAACTGAAAAAATATTTGAAAGAAAATAATATTGAATATAATTCCTTAATTAAATAAAACCATGAATATTGCCGAAAATAATTTAAGATTATTATTTATTCCTTTAATGTTTTTAATGTCGGTTACGGGTATTTACGCACAAACCGACGAAGATTGTATGATGTGCCATGAAGACAGGTATCTGGTACGCTCCGGAAACGGCAGAAAAACTTCTTTGTTCGTTAATCTGAATATCCTTAAACAATCATCACATAAAAACGTAAAATGTATTAAATGCCACGAAGATGCAAACGTATCGGATTTTCCGCACGCAAAAAATCTGAAAAACGTAAACTGCGGCAAATGTCATAAAAAAGAAAATAAAGACTTCTATTCAGGAATTCACGGCAAAAAATTGCTTGAAAACGATTTGTATGCTCCTTCGTGCAAAGAATGTCACGGAACTCACAATATTTATCCCCCCGGAAACGAAAAATCATTAACTTATAAAATGAATATTCCCGCATTATGCGGTAAATGTCACAGAGAAGGAGCACCGGTACAAAGAGTTTATAAAATATCAGAACATAATATACTTGAAAATTACAGTCAAAGTATTCACGGAAAAGGACTTTTCGCGAGCGGATTAATAGTTACGGCAACATGCAACAATTGTCACGGAAATCATGAAATTTTACCGCATACCGACAAAAAATCTTCCGTTGCGCCGGGTAATATTGCTGCTACCTGTATGAAATGCCATACTAAGATAGACGATGTACATAAAAAGGTTATAAATAAAACACTTTGGCAAACAAATCCCGATGTTATTCCGTCTTGCTCGAATTGCCACCCGCCGCATATTGTTAAAATTACCGATACAGCAAGTGTAATGTCGGATGCATCATGTCTTAAGTGTCACGGAAAAAAAGATCTTTATAAAGAATCAAAAGGAAAAAAAATATCTTTGTATGTAGAACATTCCGATATAAATAATTATGCGCATGCGGGTATAACATGTGTGAAATGCCATTCGGATATTCGCAAAGAAGGAGACTCTGTTTTGTGTAATAACAGTCCTAAAACAGATTGCTCAAATTGCCACAGAGAAATTTCGGATTTATATTTTAAAAGCGGGCACGGCACGGCATACCTTAATAAAAATAAAAATGCTCCTTACTGTACCGATTGTCATAATACACATAAAATAAAGCGAAAAAACGATGATACTTCTCCGATATTCAGATCTGCAGTGCCGGAACTCTGCGGCTCGTGTCATAAAAAAGACGGTCAGGCAAGTAAAAATGCAGACCTTTCTGAAAAATCATCATATTCCGATTATTCTAAAAGTGTTCACGGCAAAGGCGTAACCGAAAAAGGTTTGCTGGTAAGCGCCGTATGTACCGATTGTCATACGGCTCATTACGAACTTAAAGCATCCGACGAAAGATCTTCTGTTTACAGAAAAAATATTCCGTCAACTTGTGCTGCCTGCCACAAAGGAATATACGACGAATACATACAAAGCGATCATGCAATTAATAAAAATGAAAATAAAAAATTCCCGGTTTGCGTAGATTGTCATTCATCTCATGTAATATCCGACGTAAAACAGGATGCATTTATGAACGAAGTTATGAATCAATGCGGCTTATGCCATAAAGAATTAGCGGAATCTTATCTTAAAACATACCACGGGCAGGCATATAAACTCGGATTTAAAAAATCCGCAAAATGTTCTGATTGCCACGGAGCACACAATATCTTAAATATGAATAATCCCGAATCTACAATTAACGAAAAAAATATTGTTGCCACATGCCGCAAATGTCATAAAGACGCAAATAAAAAATTTACCGGATATTTAACTCATGCCACTCATTATAACAGAAAAAAATTTCCGCTGCTTTACTATACTTATAAAGCTATGACAGGATTATTGGTATCGGTATTTTTATTCTTCGGTATTCATACTTTACTTTGGTTTCCTAGGTCGCTTAGAGAACGAAGAAAAAAGAAACGCGTTAAAACAAAGAAAGAAACAAAATACCTGAGAAGATTTACAAAAAGCCAAAGTATAACGCATGTTTTTGTTATCGTAAGTTTTTTGGCTTTAGCTCTTACAGGTATGACTTTAAAGTTTTCGTATATGGACTGGGCAAAATTTACGGTAAAATTTTTAGGACAGGTAAAAGGTGCGGGAACCGTTCATCGCATAGGAGCAATTATTACGGCGGGATATTTTATATACCATATTTATTCGCTGGTTAAACTTAAAAAACAATCGGGGCAAAGTTTCAGAGAGTTTATTTTCGGACCGGATTCGTTAATGTTTAACAAACAAGACTTAAAAGATTTTGTAAGCTCGATAAAATGGTTTGTCGGTAAAGGTCCTAAACCGGAATACGGACGATGGACTTATTGGGAAAAATTTGATTACATGGCTGTGTTTTGGGGAGTTGCGGTAATAGGATCTTCCGGATTGATGCTTTGGTTTCCGGAATTTTTCTCTAATTTTTTGCCGGGCAGACTGATAAACGTTGCGCAAATAATTCACAGCGACGAAGCTCTGCTGGCGGTAGGATTTATTTTTACGATTCACTTTTTTAACACACACCTGCGCCCGGAAGCATTCCCTATCGATACTGTTATATTTACGGGGCAAATGCCGCTTGAAGAATACAAAGAAGACAGAAAACGCGAATATAAAAAACTTGAAAAAAGCGGTATAATAAAACAAAAAACGGAAAAAAAACAATTTTCGGAAAAAAAGATGAAAATAATCAAGTTTTTCGGTTTCTTCTTTCTGTCTTTCGGTATTATTTTAGTAACCTTAATTATATATTCGTTATTATTCGGTTAAAACAAATCATGCTGTCGTTATGTCCAGATAATCAATCAATTATATCCTGCAATCGTATTGCCTTATATATTTGCCGTTATAAAATTTAAAATTCTGTTTTTTATTTTAAAAAAAAATGTAATTTTGCATGCTCGTTTTACCGGGAATTATGAGTAAGTTTAAGATAAGATTCAGAGGTTTAAAAGAAGGAAAGTACAATTACAAGTTTGAAATTAACGATTCGTTTTTCGAGAATTACCCCGAATCCGAAATAAGTAAAGCAAATATACAGGCATATATAAATCTGTCGGTAACAAAAGATTTGCTGACATTAACATTTAAGTTCAAAGGAACCGTGCGATTACGTTGCGACAGATGTTTGGATTTTTTTGAATACGGAATCAAAGGTAATTCGATATTATACGTCGATTTCGGTGAAAAAAATTCGGATTTGTCGGATGCCGATAATAAAATTACAATCAGCAATACATCCGAAGAAATTATTTTAGATAAACATTTGTATGACTATATACACCTTAATTTACCGTATCAACGGGTTCACCCCGACGATAAAAACGGAAATTCGACATGTAACCGGGAAATGCTGAATAAAATAGAAGAATATTCGGCGGGAAATGAGCAAAAAACAACAGACCCCAGATGGGATAAATTAAAAAGTTTATATAATTAGTTCAAAAATATTAAAACAGGAAAAATGGCACATCCTAAAAGAAAAACATCCAAACAAAGAAGAAATAAACGCAGAACACACGTTAAAGCCTCAACACAACAACTGGCTAAATGCTCAAATTGCGGAGCAACGGTAAGATACCATACAGTATGCCCGGAATGCGGTTATTACAGAGGAAAACCAGCCGTAGAGCAAGCGGATGTTTTGTAAAAACACATACTTTTTTAAAAAAATATAAAACATTACGGATTTAAAACTTTAAAACCGGTATTTTTTAATACCGGTTTTTGTGTATGAAGTTAATCAATTATTATTCCTTATCAATATATAACGAAAATAACATAATATTTATTTTGTCGATTTTAAACTTAAACGTATTTTCGCAACTTAAAACCATATCGTAAATATAAATATGAACAAAATTAACGCAGCAATTACGGGAGTTGCGGGATACGTTCCTGATTACGTTCTTACAAACGACGAACTTTCCCGAATGGTAGATACCTCCGACGAGTGGATAATGACCAGAATAGGAATAAAAGAAAGACGAATATTAAAAGAAGAAGGTAAAGCAACTTCCGATATGGGAGCCGAAGCCGTAAAACAATTACTCGAAAAAACAAATACATCGCCCGGCGAAGTCGATTTACTTATTTGCACAACGGTAACTCCCGATATGCAATTTCCGGCAACCGCTAATATAATAAGTGATAAAGTCGGAATTAAAAACGCATTCAGTTTTGATATGAATGCCGGATGCTCCGGATTTCTTTTCGGAATGTCAGCAGCTTCAAAATTTATTCTCTCCGGAAAATATAAAAAAGTTATACTCGTCGGGGCTGATAAAATGTCTTCAATAGTTGACTACCAAGACAGATCCACATGCCCTATCTTCGGCGACGGAGCAGGAGCGGTTTTATTCGAGCCGGTTACCGAAGACCTGGGAATTATCGATGAAATACTCCATGTTGACGGAGCAGGAAGAAAACATCTTCATCAAAAAGCAGGAGGATCGCTTAAACCTCCCACTCACGAAACAGTCGATGCACGCGAACATTTTATATACCAAGAAGGACAACCGGTTTTTAAAGCTGCGGTAAAAGGAATGGCGGATGTATCGGTAGAAATGATGGAAAAACATAATATAACGGCGGACGACCTGGCTTGGCTGGTTCCCCATCAAGCAAACCTCAGAATAATATCAGCAACTGCCAAACGAATGAACCTGAATCCCGAAAAAGTAATGATTAATATACAAAAATACGGAAATACAACCGATGCCACATTGCCTTTGCTCTTATGGGAATGGGAAAATAAATTGAAAAAAGGAGATAAATTAATTTTTTCGACATTCGGAGCGGGATTTACCTGGGGAGCAATTTATTTAAAATGGGCATACAATCCCCGTTAGACATTAAAATATTGTATTATACGAAGTTATAACCTGTTTTAAAAGTTTTATTTAACATTTTTTAACGTTGAAATATATTTAGGAAAAAGATATTTAAATATATTTACCGAAATTTAACTAAAAAAAATTCTCATGGATTATAAAGAACTAAAAGATTTTATTAAATCAGTTGCCAAATCGGGAGTAAGCGAAGTAGAGATAAAAACAGACGATATAAAATTAACCGTAAGAGTAGAACCGAGAGGCAAATCCGGCACGCATACAGAAACAATAATACAACAAGTGCCGGTTCAAACACCTTTCCCCGGGGCAATGATGCAACAACCCGTTCAAAATCTTCAAACACAAATTCAAACACCGCCCGAAACCAAAGCGGATGATTCCAAAAACGAAAACGATAATTACGTAACCATAAAATCTCCGATGGTAGGAACATTCTACAGAAAACCCGCCCCGGACAAAGCACCTTTTGTTAATGTAGGCGATACGGTTAACGAAACATCGGTTGTTTGTATTATCGAAGCAATGAAACTCTTTAACGAAATAGAAGCCGAAGTTTCGGGAAAAATAGTAAAAATATTGGTTGACGACGCAAGCCCCGTAGAATTTGAACAACCCTTATTCCTGGTTGACCCGAGTTAATAAAAAACTTAAACAGTTAAAAATTTTTTCATCTAATAAAAATTGTATGTTCAAAAAAATACTTATTGCAAACAGAGGAGAAATAGCTCTTCGCATTATCAGAACATGTAAAGAAATGGGCATCAAAACAGTTGCCGTATATTCCACCGCTGATAAAGAAAGTTTGCATGTGCGTTTTGCCGACGAAGCAGTTTGCATAGGACCGCCGCCGAGTAACCAATCATACCTCGAGATACCTAAAATTATTGCGGCAGCTCAAATTACAAATGCCGATGCAATACACCCCGGATACGGATTTTTGGCGGAAAATGCCAAATTTTCCGAAATATGCAAAAAACACGACATAAAATTTATCGGTCCTTCGGCTGAAATGATTAATATGATGGGCGATAAAGCCACCGCAAAAAAAACAATGCGAAAAGCCGGAGTTCCCGTAGTACCCGGTTCCAAAGACTTGATAGAATCAGTTGAAGAAGGCAAAAAAACAGCCGAAGAAATGGGATACCCCGTTATGCTTAAAGCAACTGCGGGAGGAGGAGGAAAAGGAATGCGTATAGTTAACAATGCCGACGAATTTCAGGCAATGTGGGATTCCGCAAAACAAGAATCGGCAGCCGCATTCGGAAATGACGGATTATATATGGAAAAATACATCAGTAATCCGAGGCATATCGAAATACAAATAGTCGGAGACCAATACGGAAATGCCGCACACCTTTCCGAAAGAGACTGCTCGGTTCAAAGAAGACATCAAAAACTCGCCGAAGAAACCCCTTCGCCTTTTATGACGGACGAACTCAGAGAAAAAATGGGAGAAGCAGCCGTATTGGCGGCAAAATCAATAAAATACGAAGGCGTGGGAACCGTAGAATTTCTGGTTGACGACAAAAGAAATTTCTATTTCATGGAAATGAATACCAGAATACAGGTAGAACACCCCATTACCGAAGAAGTCATAAACTTCGATTTAATTAAAGAACAAATTAAAGTAGCCGCAGGAGTAAAAATAAGCGGAAAAAATTATTACCCCCAATTGCATTCAATAGAATGTCGCATAAATGCGGAAGACCCCTATAACGATTTCAGACCGTCGCCCGGTAAAATTACGGAACTTCACACACCCGGAGGACACGGCGTAAGAGTTGACACACACGTTTATTCGGGATATACCATTCCGCCGAATTACGACTCTATGATAGCAAAACTTATAATTACGGCAAGAACACGCGAAGAAGCTCTTAAAAAAATGAAAAGAGCTTTAGACGAATTCGTTATCGAAGGAGTTAAAACAACCATACCTTTTCATCTCCGGTTAGTTACCGACGAACAATTTGTTAAAGGAAATTATACCACAAAATTTATGGAAACATTTAAAATGAAATAACAAAGAACTGTTTATACTATGAAAGGCATTTTATGAGTTATTATACTATATCTTTAAAGATAATTTTTTAACTCATATAATTTTAACAAGTGAAAAAAACTAATATGGCAGTTATGGCAGATCCCGGAGCAACAAACCAACTCAGAAGCGGAACAACTATTAACGGTAATATTGATTCTGAAGGTGATGTCAGAATAGAAGGTACCGTAAAAGGAAACATTAAAGTAAAAGGAAAAGTAATAATCGGAAATACCGGTAAAGTAACGGGTGATATTACCTGTGCATTTTGCGATATCTCCGGAACCGTTACCGGGAAGCTGAATATAGATAAAAGTCTTACTCTTAAATCTTCGGCTGTTTACAACGGCGAAATTACAACTCCTAAACTTATTATAGAACCCGGAGCCGTATTTAACGGTTCGTGCAAAATGAATAACGAAGCAGATGCCGAAGGATTTAAAATCGATAAAAAATAACAAAAACGATTTTAATAAATCTTTAAAAAACTATGCAAAATATTCCGGAATTGCCTTTCAGATGGCAGCCGTTATATTTCTCGGAACATGGGGCGGATACAAAGCAGACGAGTATTTCGGCTTCGAATCTCATGTACTTACTCTTATTTTGTCGATACTTTCGGTTATTTTGGCAATTTATTATGCCGTTAAAGACTTCTTAAAAAAATAAAAATACGATTTATGAATAAACTAATCCGGAATTTTATTTTTAAAATAACCGTTCTTACGGCTTTAATTGCTTTAATAAGCGGACTACTGTTCTTTTCCGTTTTAAAACCGGCATATTTTGAAGCATTTCCGCTCTTGCTTATTTTATTTCCGGTAATATCGGTTTTAATGCATATAAGATTACTTAAAGCTTCGCAAAAATCATTAGCGGCATTTAACGTTGCATTTATGCTGGGTTTTATGATTAAACTTATTATTTATGCAACTTTTACCGGAATAATAATATCGGCCGAACCCGAAAAACGAAACCCGTTTGTTATAACTGTTCTTCTGTTGTATATAATTTATACCGTATTCGACACAAAAGCCGTTCTTGACGATATGAAAAAACTGAATCCGGATACAGAAAAATAAAACTCTTAAATTCCCTTTCTTAATAATGATTTACGATAATATCCTCCAAAGCATAGGAGATACGCCGCTTGTAAAAATAAATAAACTTAACACAAACCCCGGTGTGGAAATTTACGCAAAAACAGAAGGACAAAATCCCGGAGGAAGCATAAAAGACAGAGTAGCTCTTAAAATGATAGAGCAAGCAGAAGCCGAAGGATCTCTTACAAAAAACAAAACAATTATAGAAGCTACATCCGGAAATACCGGTATAGCATTGGCTATGATTGCCGCCGTAAAAAACTATAAACTTCTTATAGTTATGAGCGAAAGCGTTTCAACGGAAAGAAGAAAAATAATTAAAGCTTTCGGTGCGGATATTATATTAACTCCGGCAGCGGGCGGAACAGATGCGGCAATTCTTAAAGTAAAAGAAATATGCAAGAAAAATCCCGGTAAATATTTTACTCCCGACCAATTCTCAAACCGCTACAATAAAATAGCTCATTACAAACTTACGGCTGAAGAAATTTGGAAACAAACAAACGGTAATATAGATTATTTCGTATCGTCGGTAGGAACTTCCGGGACAATTATGGGAGTAGGAAAAGCATTAAAAGAAAATAATCCCAAAATTAAAATCGTCGAAGCTCACCCGGCAGAAGGGCACTATATACAAGGACTTAAAAATATGAAAGAAGCAATTATCCCCGCAATATATAACCCGGAAATAATAGACAAACGCATTACGGTAGAAACCGAAGATGCTTTTAAAACAGCAAGAAAAATTATTGCACAAGAAGGCATATTTGCAGGCATGAGCAGCGGAGCCGCCATGTATGCGGCTTTAAAAATTGCCGAAGAAACAGATAAAGGACGTATTGTGGTTATATTTCCCGACAGAGCGGAAAAATATCTCAGCACAAAACTTTTCGAGCAATAAAAAACATTCCGGAGACTTAATTTTTACGCAAAACTTTGTAAATTGCGTCTGAATTATTAAAAAATCCGTAAATAATGAAAAATCAAATATTAATAATTGCTGCTTCTTTTACGATTACGTTTTTTTCATGCAAAGATACAATAGACCCCGAAAAAGCAGAACTCCCGGCTCCCGTGGGAGATAACCCTGTTATAGAACATTACGCATATACACTGTCTTACAACGAACAACACG
>JAADDR010000162.1 GCA_013153865.1 Chlorobiota bacterium
AATCTCCCTCAATCTCCCTCAATCTTATTCAATCTCCCCCAACCTACTCCGATCCGAAAAAAATACATATCTTTACCGGAAAAAATAAATACAAAATCAAAAACTGAATAAAAATGACAATACAAGATTTAAAACCCGCCGAAATCTGGAAATATTTCGATGAAATAACCAAAATACCTAGACCTTCCAAAAAAGAAGAAAAAATAATTCAATATTTACTCGATTTCGCAAAAGAACATAATCTCGAAGCCGAAAAAGACGAAGTCGGTAACGTAATTATACGAAAACCTGCTTCTCCGGGAAAAGAAAATCACAAAACCGTTATTTTACAAAGCCATTCGGATATGGTTTGCGAAAAAAATGCCGATACCGAACATAATTTCGATACCGACCCGATACAAACCTACATCGACGGCGACTGGGTAAAAGCAAAAGGTACCACGCTCGGAGGCGACGACGGAATAGGAATTGCCGCCGCACTCGCCGTTTTGGCATCAGACAAAATAAACCACCCGCCGATTGAAGCACTTTTTACTTCCGACGAAGAAACAGGAATGACCGGTGCATTCGGGCTGAAAGAAGGTTTTATGAAAGGCGAAATGCTTATAAATCTCGACTCCGAAGACGAAGGCGAACTGTTTATAGGTTGTGCCGGCGGCATGGATACGGTTGCCGAATTTTCTTACAAGAAAAAAGATGTCCCGGAAAATTCCGTTGCATACAAAATATCCGTTACAGGGCTTAACGGCGGGCATTCGGGCGACGAGATAGACAAAGGTCTCGGAAACTCGAACAAAATTCTTAATCGAATTATCTTAAATGCCTATAATAAATTCGGAGTGCGACTGGCGGAATTTAACGGCGGAAACTTACGAAATGCCATTCCGCGCGAAGCATTTGCCGTAATTACCGTAAAAGAACAAAATGCCGGAGCATTGGAAGATTTGGTCATAACAATGTCAAACGACATAAAAAACGAATTTGCGATTACAGAAAAAAACTTGTCTATAAACATAGAAAAAACCGGTTTACCGGAGTTTGTAATACCGAAAGGCACACAAAAAAAACTTATGCACTCGATTTACGGTTGTTGGCACGGCGTATATCAAATGAGTGCCGAAATGCCCGGATTGGTTGAAACATCAACGAATTTGGCATCGGTAAAATTTATTGACGGCAAAATAAAAATAGAAACGAGCCAAAGAAGTTCGGTTGAAAGTGCAAAATACGATATGGCACAAACCGTTGCATCGGTTTTTAAACTTGCCGGAGCAAAGGTTACACACGGCGACGGATACCCGGGTTGGAAACCGAATACAAATTCCGAGATACTAAAAATTACCGAAACCTCATACGAAAAACTTTTCGGAGAAAAACCCGTTGTAAGAGCCATACATGCCGGTTTGGAATGCGGTTTATTCCTCGAAAAATATCCGTATTTGGATATGATATCTTTCGGACCTACCATAAAAGGAGCGCACTCGCCCGACGAAAGAATGAATATCCCCACGGTTCAGAAATTTTGGGATTTACTGATTGATGTTCTGGAAAAATTATAAAAAATACTTTAAAAGCTCAATGCGGGAATAACAACCCGCATATTTTTTATACCGGAATAAATATTTTTTATGCGTTCGAAACAGCATTTTGTCATATAAAGTATTTAAAACCCGAAATAAAATATAAATTTATCTTTTTACAATAATTACAAAACCGAAAAATAAACATGAATAAACGCACACTGACAATAGCAGGTTCTGTAGTCATAATTTTAGTCGCTGCCGTAATCTTTGCAAGCATACTTGCTAAAATGAAGAAAAAAAGCGAAGAAAAAACAACCGAAAAAATTGTAAGATACGTTAAAGCAGTACCCGTAAAATACGAAACTGTTAACACGGAACTTAAAGCAACAGGCAGAGTTACTTCGCAAAATTACGTGGACTTAAGCAGCGAAGTAAGAGGAAAAATATTACCCGGACAAGTCAACCTTAAAAAAGGACAAAATTTTAAAAGAGGGCAAATTCTGCTCAGAATATACGACGAAGAAGCAAAATTAGCGCTGCAAGCTCATAAAAGCCGTTTCTTAAGCTCTTTGGCAAACATACTTCCCGATTTAAAAACAGACTTTAAAGACAGTTATGACAAATGGCTTGATTTTTTTAATAAAACCGATACAAAAAAAGATATTCCGGAACTGCCGGAAATAAAATCCGAAAAAGAAAAAATATATCTTTCCGGAAGAAATATATTAAGCGACTGGTATTCAATAAAAACAGAAGAAATAAATTTAAAAAAATATCGTATCGCGGCTCCCTTTAACGGAACATTTACCGATGTATATGCAGAACCCGGAGCAATTGCTTCTCCGGGAATAAAAATAGCACGCATGATAAGAACCGACAAACTTGAGCTGGAAGTTCCGGTAGAAAGCAAAAACATAATATTCTTAAAAAAAGGACAGCAGGCAGAAATAATATCCGGAGATAAAAATTTCAAAGGAAAAATATTGAGAATATCAAATTTTGTAGATGCAAAAACACAATCGGTTCCGGTATTTGTGGATATTTCGGGAATAAAAAACAAGCACGTATATCAAGGCGAATACATGACAGCCGTTTTCTCGGGCATAACGCTTAAAAATGTTTTCAAAATTCCGAGAGAAGCCGTTTTTAACCAAAATCAGGTATTTATCGTCAAAAATAATAAACTGAAAAAAGAAAATATAAACATACAAAAAACAGACGATACCGTAATCTTTTTTAACGGCTTACCCGAAGGCACTTTAGTAGTTAACGAAGCACTTATAAACGCCGTCGAAAACACCGAAGTAAAAATCATTAAATAAAACACGAATCAGCAAAAGATTTTTCTTAAATCATGAGAAAATTAATTTCAAATTTTATAAAATATCCGGTATATGCAAACATTATTATACTGACCCTGATATTCGGCGGCGGATATGCATTAATGAACATGAAAAAAGCATTCTTCCCCGAGCGCACGTCAAGAAACATTTTTATAAGCGTATATTACCCCGGAGCATCACCAAAAGAAATGGACGAAGGTGTTACTTCGCGAATAGAAGATGCCGTAAGATCAATTGCGGGTATTAAAGAAATAACATCAACATCCTCTGAAAATACTAGCTTCGTAAACATCGAAACAACCGGAGAACTCGATATAGACGAAACACTTGCGGAAGTCAAAAATGCCGTTGATGCAATAAGCTCCATGCCCTCAGCGGCAGAACGACCGCTTATATACAAACAACGCCCGCTTACACAGGCAATGTATCTGAGTGTGGCGGGAGACGTGGATTTGGCCACACTAAAAAAACATGCATACAAAATAGAAGACGATTTTCTGAGATCCGGATACATATCGCAAGTAAAACTTACGGGATTTCCGCCGGCTGAAATATCAATAGAAGTAAGCGAAGAAACTTTGTTGAAATACAAACTTACATTCGACGAAATATCAAAAGCGGTTGCCCGCAACAATCTCGACATATCGGCAGGTATGATTAAATCCGGAAAACACTAAATGCTTATACGCTCAAGATCCAGAAGCACTGAACCCGGCAAAATAGGAGAAATAATAATAAGAGCCGAACCCGACGGAAGTTACCTGAGAATAAGAGACGTAGCAAACGTAAAAAGAAAATTTGCGGATGTTTCCGACAAACTGCGTTTAAACGGAAAAGAAGCGGTTCAAATAAGCGTAAGCAAACTTTCGGGCGAAGACCTGCAAAAAATATCAGAATATATTCATCAATATGCCGACAAATTCAACAAAACACATCCCGACGTTAAAATTCTCATAAGTTTTGACTTCCTGAGCATGCTGAACAGCCGCCTTAACCTGTTATACAGAAACGGAGGCACCGGACTGCTTTTCGTATTACTGATGCTTGCGTTGTTCCTCAACGTAAGACTCTCGTTTTGGGTAGCATGGGGAATACCTTCGGCTTTTTTGGCAATGTTTATCGTTGCAAATATGTACGGCATAACAATTAACATGATTTCTCTTTTCGGAATGATTCTCGTTATAGGAATCTTAGTCGATGACGGAATCGTTATCGGAGAAAACATATTCTCACATTTCGAAAAAGGCAAAAATCCTAAACTTGCGGCTCTCGACGGCACCATGGAAGTGGTACCGGCCGTAATAACTTCGGTGGTAACTACCGTAATTGCCTTTGCTCCGCTTATCTTCGTAACCGAAGGAGGTATGGAATTTATGTTCGAAATGGCATTTGTGGTTATAGTAAGTTTGCTGTTCTCTCTGGCTGAAGCATTTTTTGTGTTACCCGCACATCTCGGCAACGAAAAAGTCCTCAGAAGAAAAAAACGGCAATCGGGTTTCAGAGCAAAACTAAACAAGCTAATCGCATACATGCGCGAAAAAATGTACGGCAAAATGCTCAAAATCGTTATAAAACAACGATGGACAGCCATTTTTATACCGCTTGCGCTTATCATTATTACGGCAGGACTGTTTAAAGGAGGATTTATAAAAGCCACTACTTTTCCGGCAATGAGTTTCGATTTTTTCTCCGTTGATTTTGCTTTTAAACCGGGAAACGGAGCACTGAAAACAGACGAATATCTCAAAAAATTCGACAAACTTATTTGGGAAGTAAACGACGAACTTATGACAAAATATAACGATACATCAAACTTTATCGATTATACTTTTCAAATAGCAGGTTCGTCGTTCGACGGAATGGAAAACGGTTCGCATGCCGGTTCTATTACGGTAGGACTCAGAGACATGGAAGGCGCTCCTGTTACAAGTTACGACATCAGAAACATGGTAAGCAAAAAACTCGGCAAACACCCGGAACTCGAAAAATTAAGAATCGCCGCAAAAAAAACACACTGGGGAGCAGCAGTATCCGTTACGCTTCTGGGACAAGACAGAGAAGAAATAGCACGAGCGACAGAATTTCTTAAACAACAAATGAAACTAATAAAAGGTTTGCAAAACATAAGCGACGATAATGCTGCCGGCAAACAGGAAATCCTGATAAACCCGAAACCCGAAGCATATTTTCTCGGACTCGACAGAAGCACACTCGGCAGACAAGTGAGGCAAGGATTTTACGGAGACCAATCACAAAGATTGCAAAGCGGACGAGACGAACTCAGAGTATGGGTAAGATACCCTAAAACCGGAAGAATGACAATAGGACAACTCGAAAACATGAAAATAAAAACACCTTCGGGAAGCTATCCGCTGTCGGAACTTGCCGATTTTGACATAAAAAGAGGTCCGGTTCAAATAAAAAGATATAACGGCTCGAGAGAAATAACCGTAGAAGCCGACGTAACAAGCCCTGATGTAATGGTTCCTCCGTTGTTGGATGAAATAAAAAGAAACATTATACCGCAATTAAAAGAAAAATATCCCGGAATAGAAGTACAATTCAGAGGACAATCGCAAAAAAGCGGAGATGCAATGAAAGAAATGATTCGCTATTTTATAATTGCGATTTTAATAATAATAATAATCCTTATAATTCATTTCAAATCGGTTTGGCAGGCAACCATAGTGCTTATGATGATACCCTTGGGATGGCTCGGAGGAGTATGGGGACACGGCATAGAAGGCATACCGGTATCCATGCTAAGTTTCTTCGGCTTGGTGGCTCTGTCGGGAGTAATAATAAACGATGCGGTAGTATTTTTATCAAAATACAACAGTTTGCTGCTCGAAGGCAAAAAAGTTAAAGAAGCGGTTTTCGAAGCCGGATTGTCACGTTTTCGTCCGATAATACTTACGACAATTACCACATCGGCAGGACTTTATCCGCTTATATTCGAAAAAAGTTTTCAAGCTCAAATGCTTATACCGATGGCAGTTTCGCTCGCATACGGAGTATTCGTCGGAACAGGTTTTATATTAATGTTTTTTCCGGTTCTGATTTTATGCCTCAATGACGTAAAAGTTATGATAAAAACCCTGCTTACGGGGAAAAAACCGGCACCGGAAGATGTCGAAACAAGTATTATTCACAGTAAAATAAATATCGATTAAACATCAAAATAAAATTTTATGATTAAAAAAATTATAACAGCAATATTATCCGTTCTCATAATATACCCGAACAGTTTTGCCCAGCAAAACGATTCCTTAAAACTAAGTTTAAAAGATGCCGTACAAAAAACACTGGAACACAACTTCGGCATACTTTTATCGCAAAAAGATTTAGAAAAAGCCGAACAAAACGATTCTTGGGGAAAAGCCGGATTATACCCGCTTATATCCGCCGGCGCCGGACAAAACAACCGCTACGACAATATCGAAAGTCTTTACACAAACGGCAGAGACGAATCATACAAAAGTTCTCTGACTCCGTATCTTAACATCCAAATGAATCTTTTTAAAGGTTTCTCGGTAAAAATAACAAAAGAAAATCTCGAACACCTGAAATCGGTTTCGGAAAGCAAATTGCGACTTACGGCAGAAAATACGCTTACGCAACTTATTAACGCATACAATGCCGTTCTGCTCGAAAACGAAAAACTTAAAGTAACCGAATACCTTATGCAACTCTCTAAAGACCGCTATAAATACGAACTTATAAGACAAAAACTCGGACTATCGGTAAGCTACAAAGTATTGCAGGAAAAAAACGCTTTTCTTACCGACTCATCAAATTATCTTTCGCAACTCATGAATACAAGAAGTGCAATGAGAGAACTCGGTAAAATAATGGGCGATAAAGAAATTAACGACTACATGCTTACAGATTCGCTTCGCATAAAACAAACAGATTTTGATTTAGCGGATTTAGAAAACAAAATGTATGAAAACAATACCGACTTAAAAATATTGCTTACCGATAAACAAATTAAAGAAAATAACGTAAAACTTGCAAAAAGCTCCCTGTATCCGTCATTATCGCTGAATGCCGGAGCAGACCATACAAATTCATATTTAAAATACAATTCGGTATCATCAACTTCATATTCCTACGATGCTTATGCCGGATTATCGCTGTCGTATAATATTTTTAACGGAAACAACCGCAAAAGAAACATAAACGAAGCAAAAATAGATGCCGAAAAATCACAAATACAAACCGAAGAGCTTAAAACAGTTCTTCGCAACAATCTTTACAACTTGTACGAAATGTACCAAACAAGAAAACAATTACTTAAAGTAGCCGAAGAAAATTTTAAGGCGGCATCTTTAAATCTCGAAATATCAAAAGATAAATTTCGCACGGGAGTAATAAATTCTTTTAACTTCAGAGATATTCAAAAAGTTTATCTGAACTCGGCATTTGCATTATCGCAAGCAAAATATTATTTGATAATGACTTACAACGACCTGCTCAGAATATCGGGACAAATTTACGAAGCATATCAATAAAACAGCCGTAAATAATATTTTAGAATATAAATTATATGTTTTTTTGTATAAAAAATTTTACCGTTTAAAATATAAATCCTATTTTTGATAACAATAAAAAACAGGGATGCCGAAAACTGAAAAGAGTAGGCAATTATTAAAAAACATTAAGGAAATGGAAAGTTTCAATAAATTTTATCTTGACGTATTTAAAAATCATTATTTTGATTTTACGGGAAGAGCAAGAAGACAAGAGTTTTGGATGTTTATTTTATTCAGTGTCATAGTCAGTATTGTTTTAAGCATTATTGACAATATTTTAGGCATTCAAATACTCAGTACCATTTACTCTTTTGCCGTTTTATTGCCTTCGTTGTCGATAGGTGCAAGAAGATTGCATGATGTCGGCAAAAGCGGTTGGTGGCAACTCATTGCTTTAATCCCGTTTATAGGAATTATAGTTTTAATAGTATTTTGGGTAATGGACGGAACACCCGGTGAAAACAAATGGGGACCGAATCCTAAAGAAGTATAACAAATCTCCGATTAAAAAAAAAGAGGCTGTTTTTACAACCTCTTTTTTTTATTGCTGCTTGCGAAATGTCAGTTTCGTGGTAACAATTTCCGTATTACCGGGATTTATTTCCACCGACTCCGTAACCACAAAAGTCATCTCATTTTCGGTAAGATTTATAATATTTATCTCTTCTTTTTTATCCGTTCCTTCCGGAATAAGATAAATTTTCTTTTTATCGGCATCATACTCCCAATAACCTTTTTGAGGTTGAGGCGTAAAACCTTCTCTTATAAAACTTCGGTCTTTGTTAAAAGTAAGCAAAACTTTACTTTTCATAATTTCGATGTTTTGCTCGGTAAGTTTTTTTTCTTCGGGAGTCATTTTTCGGCTGTCTTCGTAATCCGCCATGCGCCAATACCCGACAATCTTAGTTTCTTCTTTGCTCAGCTCTTTTCCCGCTATATCCGGAATCGTATTCTTTTTGCCGGTGGCAGTCGTGTTACTTTTCAATCCGGGAGTTTCCGGTTTTTCGGGAGTCCTTAAAAAAACAAAATATATCAGTGCAAGCGTCAATATTCCTATTATTCCGTAAAGATATTTTTTGGATGCATCCGAATCTTTACCGGAAGCTGATTTTAATTTACTCTTAACCTTTGCGGGTTTTCTTTCTCCCGTTTCTTCCAATATTTCAAGCAATACTTCAAAAGCTTCGTCAAAACCGTCGCCGTATGCATCTACCCAATCCAATTCGGTAAGCATATAAATCATTCCGAGATTATTCTCGATTTTACCGGCTTTAAAAGGTATTATAAAAGAATTATTTTCCGCTGCCGTTTCAAGTTGCGAGAAAACATCTTTCGATTTCTCGGCTGAAGGCGATAATACCAAAACGGCGATTTTGCTTTTCCGAATAAGTTCTTCGGGACTGCCCGCCGAGCTGTCCCGAGGAAGTGCATAACACGAATATCCCGCCGCTTCCAATTTGGATACCAATTTTTTAGATATATTTTTATCCTCTTTGGAACAAATTACGAAAATATCTTTCATGACGATTTGAATCTTATTTTATCTTAGAGAAATAAGTCGTCATTAAAAATTCTTCAAAATCTTCTTCTATAATAAGCGAATCGGAAGTAAGTTTCTTAACGACAAAAGTATGAGGCGAGTAAGCATCGTCTGCTCCCCAATCAATCGACAATTCCGTTCCGTCTTCGTTAATTTCCCATGTTCCCTCACTTTTTTCGGGATAATTTTTTGTAACCTTGTCTTCAGTAAAGGTAAACACCTCATTATCCAAAACATCCTTATTCATTTCGTTGAAAAAATCAATATCTTCCTGCTCGGTCATCGTTGAATTTACTATTTTAACAACATCCCACTTACCTTTAATTTTATCGTGAGGAGTTTTGTTGCAAGACACGATTAAAGCCGCAAACAGCACAAGAACAGTCAATAGTTTTATTTGTTTCATATCATTAAATTTTAAAAAATTAAGCGTAACAAATGTATTAATTTTATAAGTCAAATACAAATTAATACTTTTGAAATCGGAAAATAAATTTAAATTTTATTACTTTATCGAAAATTTAAAAATGAAACAAGCGATTAAGTTGTTGCTTAAGTTTATCCCCAGACCGTTGCTTATACGATTAAGTCTTGCGGCAAGAAAACCTTTACATCTTATTTACAAAGGTAATAATACCGAATGCCCGGTATGCGGCAAAACTTCCCGGAAATTTTTACCTTACGGATACGGAAACGCTAATAAAGACAACCGTCTTTGCCCTTATTGCCTGTCGCTGGAAAGACACCGTTTGCTTTGGCTTTTTCTGAAAGAAAAGACTTCTTTTTTTAATGACGATTTAAAGGTTTTACACATTGCACCGGAACAACCTTTTATAAACAAGTTTAAAAAACTGTCTAATATTGATTACATTACGGCAGATTTATATTCGCCTGTTGTTGACGTAAAAACGGACATACGCGATATGGTTTTTAACGATAACGAATTTGATTTCGTAATTTGCAATCATGTTTTGGAACATATTGACGACGAGCAAAAAGCAATGAAGGAAATTTTACGGGTAATGAAGCCGGGCGGAAAAGCAATTTTACAAGTTCCGATTGATTATTCGCTTGATACAACTTTTGAAGACCCGAAAATAACATCAAAAAAAGACCGCGAAAAATATTACGGACAATACGACCACGTGCGTCTATACGGAAAAGATTATCCGCAAAGATTAAGAAAAGCGGGGTTTGAAGTTACGGAAGACGATTTCGTAAATTCTTTTTCGCCGGAAGAACAAGAGCGTTACCGTTTTGATAAAAACGAGATTATTTATTTTTGTAAGAAACCGATAAATTAAAATATTTCTCCCGCTTTTTTTATTATTTCGTTAAATACGGTTTCGTTCAGTTTATTTTCGATATTATTTTGCTTCATCCATTCAAAAAAAGTATATGTATCGGTATTTGCCACAAGTTCTTTGCCGGTCATGGGGCAACCGCCCATACCGTTAAAAACGGTATCGAAATTACGACAGCCGGCATTATAAGCGGTTTCTATCTTAGGAATTGTTTCTTCGGGTTTTGAATGTAAATGAAGGTTAAACTCCGCATCCGGAAATTCTTCGATAAGATTAGTAAATACCAAACCTATAAGATGCGCCGTGCCGGAAGCCGTGGTATCGGCAAGCGGAAAATACCGCAAACCTTTATCGTATAAAACATCAATCCAATCCATTAAGATGTCGATACCCCAATCGTCGTCGTAAGGATTTCCGAATGCTTCGGATATGCTGATTATCGGGTTTTTATTTTTTTGAATGCACAAATCAATAATTTTATCGATTTCTTTTAATGATTTTTTAAGACTTGCTTTAAGGTTCTTTTTCTGAAAAGTTTCGGATATAGCAAAAGGATAGTTTATAAAATCAACAATGTCGTATTCGGCAAGTCGCTTTGCAAAATAAGCATTTGCGACCAAAACGGATATTTTTGTGTCGCCTTCGGGTTTTAAGTTTTTAAGAACTTCGGCAGTATCAGCCATTTGCGGAACGGCGGAAGGCGAAACGAAACTTCCCGCATCAACTATGTCAAATCCTGCCCGCAATAAAAGATTTACGTATTCGATTTTATCTTTTGTCGGAATTGTTTTTTTTAATGCCTGCATTGCATCGCGCGGCGACTCGTTTATTTTTATCATGTTTTTTATTATTTGTAAGGTCGCCTTAAAAAGACGGAATTATATTGTAACCTTGCATGAGACAATATTGTATTTTATTTGCAATTCGTTATTTTAAAATACGACTTACAAAAAAAGCAGTCGGTTCGTAAGCCGGATTCTGTTTTAATCTGTCATTTATCTGAGCTCTCTACCCCTCGGCATCGGACGAGCAGCCCTCAAACGCCGATATACATGAGATTGCAACTCGCAGGGCGAACGGCTGCCTGCCTCGCGACAGACACCGGTGAGCTCTTACCTCACCTTCTCACCCTTACCCCGAAACTTGTTCGAGGCGGTTATTTTCTTCTTCGTTTACCGTACCCTCACGGATACCTGCCCTTTCGGCAGTGCGATGCTCTGTGTTGTCCGGACTTTCCTCTCTTTCGATTCACAAAAGAGCGACAGAATAACCGACTGCGGTGCAAAGATACGTTTATTAGCCGTAAGAAAAAAGGGATTTGAAATTAGAAATTAGGGGTTAGGAGTCAGGAGTCAGTGGTATGGATTAGCCGCAGAGTATTTTATACCGTAATGATATACAAAACCGATTTGGCATTGATTAAAAATATGGAAAAACAGTAGTTTTTATTTATTACAAAAAAATAGTATATTTGTTTTTGAAATAAAAAATCAAATTTTGGGCAAAAAAGATTTTTTAAAATATCTGGATAAATACAGTAAAGAACGAATGAGAGTCCGTATTGATGTAAAAAACGGTAAAGTAACAGATATTGTTGTTCAATACGAAACGTTGATTAACGGAAAATGGGTTGCTGTTGTTCGTTACGATTGTGCTCACGGATTTTTACACAGAGACGTAATGTATCCGAACGGAGATAAAGAAAAACAAACTCTTGATTTTGACAGTCTTGAAACAGCATTAGCGTATGCCGAACAAGATTTTAAAGACAGATGGGAGTTTTATAAAAACAGATACTTAAAAAAATTAAAGAAATGACAAATAAAGAAACCGTAAACAGAAATATAGGACTGACTTTTGATTTTATTAAACAAATTATTGAAGATCCTGAAATATTGGATAATATTAAGGATAACTCAACGATAGAGTTTTTACAAAAAGATTATCCGGAAAGAGAAAAATCAAAACAAGTTATTGCCGACAAATTCATAAAAGTGAGAAGAAAGTTTGAATTGATATAAAGCTGTTAAAAAATACAGCGTATGTTATTGAAGATTTGAACGGTATAATTTTTATTAAAATTTGTAAAAACAACAAAAAATAATTCGGATAAAAACGGTATTTTTGCGGAATGAACCCCGCTTTTAACATCTTAAAATACGATATTATTTCGTCAACTAACGATAAGGCAAAAGAAATTCTACTAGGGATTTTGATA
>JAADDR010000121.1 GCA_013153865.1 Chlorobiota bacterium
ATCCGGCAATTAATGCAATAATACAACGATTTGCAAATTTCGGGTTATTTATGCCGTAAAATAAGGGCTTTAAGCTTTTATGAAATAATTAAAAAAACGAGGAAAATTAAATTTATTTGTTTATTTTTTTGAATAATTCGAATAAAAGTATTTTCTTTGCAGTCCGAAATAAAAAAAGGTTTTTATTACAAATACGAAATAAAATGTCAAGAGTTTGTCAGATAACAGGAAAGAGAGTAATATCGGGAAATAACGTATCTCACTCGCACAAGAAAACTAAAAGAACGTTTAAACCTAATTTGTTTACTAAAAAATACTATCTCGAAGAAGAAGACAGGTGGATTGTATTAAAAGTTTCCGCCAAAGGTATGAAGATAATAAACAAAAAAGGATTGAGCAAAGCATTAAAAGATGCTAAAGAGAAAGGATACATAAGCAAATACTAACGGCTAAATTACGATAAAATGGCAAAAAAGAAAGGCGACAGAATACAAGTAATATTGGAATGCACCGAGCATAAAAACAGCGGAATGCCCGGAACTTCAAGATATATTACCACTAAAAACAGAAAAAATACCACCGGAAGAATGGAGTTAAGAAAATACAACCCCGTTTTAAGAAAATATACAATTCATAAAGAAATTAAATAAATAAGTTATGGCAAAGAAAGTTGTTGCAACATTACAAAAAGGAGAAGGGAAAACATATACCAAGGTTATTAAAATGGTAAAATCTCCTAAAACCGGAGCTTATACTTTTAAAGAAGAAATAGTTCATAATGATAAAGTAAAAGAGTTTTTTGCAAAAAAATAAATTTTTGTAAAATATTATCCATAAATTATTGAAAATGCTTTTTTCCTTTTCCGGAAAAAAGCATTTTTTATATCTTTACCTTTTTACAATTCAGAAATATCAGAGAATATGGCATTATTTAAAAAAACGTCAAAAAAAGAAAAACTTAACAACGGGCTCGAAAAAACCAAAGAAAGCATGTTTAAAAAAATATCGCGTGCTCTTGCCGGAAAATCAAAAGTTGACGACGATTTCTTGGACGATTTGGAAGAAGTCTTGATAAGTTCGGATGTAGGAGTAGATACCACCGTTAAGATAATAGAACGTTTGGAAGAACGGGTTGCGAAAGATAAATTTCTGGGAGTTAAAGAATTAAATAAACTTTTGAAAGAAGAAATATCGGCATTGCTTGCCGAAAACGAAACATATAAAGATAAAAAAAATATCGACAAACCCGGCGGCAATCCTTATGTTATTATGGTAGTAGGGGTTAACGGCGTAGGAAAAACAACCACGATAGGAAAGCTTGCATGGATGTTTAAAAACGAAGGTAAAAAAGTGGTGCTCGGAGCTGCCGACACATTTCGCGCCGCAGCAACCGAACAACTTGATATTTGGGCAAAACGAACAGATGTGCCGTTAATAAAACAAAAAACCGGAGCCGACCCCGCATCCGTTGCTTTCGATACTTTAAATTCGGCTAAAGCAAATAATGCCGATGTTGTAATAATTGATACGGCGGGTCGCTTGCATAATAAAATTAATTTGATGAACGAGCTTACTAAAATTAAGCGAGTGATGCAAAAAATAATTCCGGATGCACCGCACGAAATACTTCTTGTATTAGACGGTTCTACCGGACAAAACGCATTCGAGCAGGCAAAACAATTTACAAAAGCAACAGAAGTAAATGCACTTGCGGTAACTAAATTAGACGGTACGGCTAAAGGAGGGGTAGTAATAGGAATTTCGGACAGGTTTAAAATTCCGGTAAAATATATCGGGGTAGGAGAGCAAAAAGACGATTTGTTGTTATTCGACAAAGATGCTTTTGTTGATTCTTTGTTTGATTAAAATCTTTTTATTTAAAACTGCCGAGAATTTGTATCTGAAACTTTATTGAAAAAATGTTTCTTAATACAAATCGTTATCTCTATTTTAACTTTCACCTTTTAACTTTATGCTCTTATCTGAAAAAAATGGCAAAAATTAACATAATAACTCTCGGATGCTCTAAAAATCTTGTTGACAGCGAGAATCTGGCAACTCAAATTAACGGTGAAAATATTGAATTTGCTTTCGACGAATTTAATTTCGATTCGGATACGGTTGTTATAAACACATGCGGATTTATAGCCGATGCCAAAGAAGAGTCCGTAAATACAATATTGGAATTTGCGGAAGCCAAAAAAAACGGAAAAATAAAAAATTTATATGTAATCGGGTGCTTATCCGAAAGATATAAAGAAGAATTGTCGAAAGACATACCCGAAGTCGATAAATATTTCGGCGTAAATGATATGAAAGAAATTTTAAAGCAACTGAATGCGGATTATAAAAAAGAACTTCTCGGCGAACGGGTAATATCCACTCCGAGCCATTTCGCATATCTTAAAATCTCCGAAGGATGCGATCGCACTTGTGCATTTTGTGCAATACCTTTGATTAGAGGCAAACATGTTTCCGTTCCGTTTGATTTACTCGTAAGTCAGGCAAAAAGTCTTGCAAAAAAAGGTGTTAAAGAACTTATTCTGATTGCTCAAGATTTAAGTTATTACGGATTGGATATTTACAAAAAACAAAAACTTCCGGAACTTGCGGAAAAACTTTCGGAAATAAAGGGGTTGGAAATTATAAGATTGCATTATGCATATCCGGCTAATTTTCCGGAAGATGTTTTAAAAGTTATGCGTGAGAAAAAAAATGTTGCAAAATATATAGATATACCTTTTCAGCATATAAGCGATTCCGTTTTAAGAAGAATGAGGCGCGGGCATAACAGAAAACAAACAATCGATTTAATTAAGAAAATAAGACAAGAAGTTCCGGGTATTGCAATTCGCACGACTTTGCTTGTCGGTTTTCCGGGCGAAACAGAAAAAGATTTTGAGGAATTGAAAGATTTCGTAAAAGAAATGCGCTTCGACCGGCTCGGCGTTTTTACTTACTCCGAAGAAGAAAACACTTACGGAGGCGATAATTACGAAGATGATGTTCCGGATGAGGTAAAACAAGCTCGTGCCGACGAAATTATGGAAATTCAGCAGCAAATTTCTTACGAAATAAACAGGCAAAAAATCGGTAAAATATTTAATGTCATAATCGATAAAGAAACCGGCGAGTATTATATCGGCAGAACCGAATTTGATTCTCCCGAAGTAGATAACGAAGTTTTCGTAAATAAAAACAAACCTCTGAAAACCGGCAATATTTACGAAGTAAAAATTACCGGTGCCGATACTTTTGAACTTTACGGCGAAATAACGGATTAAAGTTCCGTTATTAACACTGTTACATCATCTCTTTGAGCTTCTTCGGCTTTAAATTTATCGAAAATCTGTTTCATTATTACACGTTGTTTTCGTATCGGATATTCGGCAATACTTTCTATTAAACTTATAAACCTTTGTGTGCCGAATCTTTTATGTTCCGAAGAATATTGGTCGGTAAAACCGTCGGTTGCGATGTATAAAATGTCGCCGGTATTCAGTAATAATTCCTGTTCTTCAAATTCCTGATTGTCGAAATATCCGCCTCCTATGGATTTTCTGCTGCCTTTTAGCGTAACAACTTCTTTATTTGCTTTATCGTAATAAAACAAGGGTCGTTTTGCTCCGGAAAACCATACCTTTACTTTATTGTCTTTATTTTTTTCGAAAGATACCAGCGAAACATCCATGCCGTCGCGATTATTGCTGTTTTCCTGGTCGAGTATTTTTTTGATGTTTTCGTCTAATGCATTAAGAATATCTTTAGGGCTGAATATTTGTTTTCCGAATACTATTTCGTCGAGTGATTTTGTTCCTATAAAAGAAAGAAAAGCTCCCGGTACCCCGTGCCCGGTGCAATCTACCGCCGCCAAAAATTTTCTTCGGTTATAAATATCGGCAGCCCAGTAAAAATCTCCCGATACAATGTCTTTAGGTATAAAAAGAGCTTCGGTATTAAACTTTGCCGCTAACTTTTCGTCGCGCGGAAGCATTGATTTTTGGATGGTTTTTGCATAATTCAGACTTGAGCGTATAAGAGTGTTTTTATCGCGTATATGCTCCATTTGCTCTTTTATTTGCAAGTATGATTTTGCATTTTGTATGGCAAGCGAAATATATGTTGCCATATTACGCATAATAGAAAGTTTATCTTGCGAGAAAGCGTTTTTATTTTTATGATGTATTGCTACGGTTCCTATTGTTTCGGTGTCGTTAAACAACGGGCAGTATATAAACGACTGAGCTTTAAAGTGCCGTAAATCCGGATATTCCGGAAAATATTTGCTGTATTCGTTATCCAAGTCGTTAATAAATATTTCGTCTTTGTTTTTAAGACACCATACCGAAAAAGAGTTCTTTTTTGTGAGTTCGTAATAATATTCCGGAATTGTTTCGTTGTCTTTTACCGTTCCCGGAAAATCTATTCTGTTTTTTTCTTTGTTGTATATTCCTATGGCAAAAAAAGTTACTTCCATTAAGTCTGTAAGACTTTTATAAGAAGTTCTGATAATATCTTCGATTGTAAGCACCGAAACTATTTTTCGACCTACGTTACTTAAAACATCCAGACGCCTGTTTAGTTTTTCGAGTTCCATGTTTTGCTGGTCTATTTCCAGACTTTTTACAAAAAGCTCTTGATTCATTTTGTCTTGAGCTTTTGCCATTTCTTTAAGTTCTTCGTTGTTTTTGCGTATAACTTCGTTGGCATCTCTGAGGTTTTCGTTTATTACCATTAATTCTTCCGAATTTTGTCTTAATTCTTCTTCGCTTGCTTGCAGTTCTTCGTAAGACTCGGAGAGTTCGGCTTTTTGCTTCTCAAGAAGTTTGTTTTTTTCTATAATATCGTTTTCGAATTTGATATTTTCTTTTTGCATAAAAGTAAAACTGATAACCAGAATAAAGAATGCCAATGTTGCCAGAATACTTATTGAAAAAAAAGTTTCCGGGTTTATAACGGCTTTTTCTATTCCTGCACCTACGGCACTCTGCAAAATGCCGTACATGGTAATACTTGCAAAATAAAAAAACAAAACTCCGTAAAATGCGATTTTTTTTCTGTAATCGATTATTATAAGAGGGATTGCAAGTGATGCTATAAGAAAAATCAGCGGAGAATAATAGTAAATAATGTCAATGTTTTCTGCGGAATTTATTTTTCCGTATGTTGATGCCGCAACTATTCCTAAAGGAAATATTAACGACAGCAGTATTTTTGAGAATGTTATAAGTTTTAATTTGTTTAATACCGGAATTAATATTAATATAAGTAAAACACCCGATAATATAACGGCATTTGCCGGTTGTTTAAGTTTAAAGTATAATAATGATATAATTATAATAAGTATAAACGATAAAATTATGCTTATCCGGTTTGTAAGTATTATTCTTCGTTTTTCAATCGGTGCGGTTTGTTCGGATATACCGGCTTCGGAGATACTTTTAAAAATGTTCATTTTAGAGGGGGTTTCAAGTTAATTTAAAGTGTTAACAGAGAGGTGTTTTTTTCTCTCGAAAGATAAAAAAAATAAAGGACATTTGAAAGAAAATATTTGAGTTTTACGACAGTTTTTTATTAAATGAGCGGTTTAAACAAGTTCCAGACGGTATCGTCGGGCGGCATTGCCGATATGCTTACGGGTTCTTTTTTTACCGGATGAATAAATTCTGTTTTAAAAGCATGAAGATGTATCCCTCCGTCGGGATTTGAACGCGGAAATCCGTATTTCAGGTCTCCTTTAATAAAACATCCTATGCGGGCAAGTTGTGCTCTTATTTGGTGGTGCCTGCCTGTATGGAGTTTTATTTTCAGAAGTGAGTAGTTATCGGATTTTGCCGTAAGTTCGTAAGTTAAGCTTGCTTTTTTAGAGTTTATGCGTTTTTTGTCGTATGCGTATGATTTGTTTTGTTTGCGGTTTCTTACCAGGTAATGCGTTATTGTTTTTTTTGTTTCGGGAAGATTACATTTTACTACGGCTAAATATGTTTTTCGGATTTTTTGTTCCGCAAACATTTTGTTTAGTCTGCTTAAAGCTTTGCTTGTTCGGGCAAATATTACTATACCGCTTGTCGGGCGGTCGAGTCGGTGAGTTATTCCCAAAAAAACTTCTCCGGGTTTATTGTATTTTTTTTTGATATATTTTTTTATTGTGTCGGCTAATGTTTCGTCGCCGGTTTTATCGCCTTGAACAATTTCTCCGCATTTTTTATTGACGATTATTATGTGATTGTCTTCGTACAGTATTTCGGGCATTTTATAAAAATCTTCTGCCGGTAAAGCGTTTTGATAAATGTTTTCCGGTATTTTCCGTGTCTGCTTTCAAAAGTACAAAAGTAACATTATTATACGGATAATCGGTGTGTTTTTTTTCGGCAACGGTTTCGGCATCAAGTATCCTTTTGTAAAAATTTTCGTGTTTTTTTGCAAAAACAAATAAGCATGTTTCTATATTTTTTTCTTTGCCGGCTTTAAAGGTGTTTTCTATAAGGTCTAAAAATAAACGAAAGTTTTTTCTGCAAGTCGGTGCTGTTGCAATTCTCCACGAACTTCCCAATATCTTATTTCCGGTTTTTCTTATGATGTCTGTTTCTTTTTTAAAATAAAAATCGGTGTGTAATCCTGCAGGTCCGTCTATTGTTATTGAGTTTGTGCCTATAATTCTGCCTTCAGATTCGGCAATTAAAACGGTTGTTTCGCTAATTTTGTTTAGGTAGGGGTATAAATCTAAATATTCGCTTTCGTAGTCGGGCGGAATTAAACCCGATTCCGTAAAAGAATTTTTTACGAGTCTGCTTATTTCGGGAATACGGCTGAAATCGTTCAGTTTTGATATTGTGTAATTACAATATTGCATTTTACGGTGTTTTACGGTTATATAAAAGTATAAAAAAATACCTGACCGCAAAATATGATTCGGCAAAAATTTTAATTTATTTCTTTCTTTTTTATGCCGTTAAAAATTAGTTTTACCGATGTTCCTTTATTTTGTTCCGATTCAATCATTATTTTTCCGTTCATTAATTTCATAAGATGTTTGCAAATCGATAATCCTGTTCCGCTGCCTTTAAAGAGAATTTGTTCCGATTCGTATTTTCTGAAAGCGTCAAAAATATGAGGCAGTTCGTTTTCGGGTATCCCTATGCCTGTATCCGAGATTATGTACTGAATTGATGTTTCGGAGATTTGTTTACATTCTATTTTTACGGTTCCTTTTTCGGTGTATTTTATCGAGTTGTCAATTAGTTGCCGGAATATTATTTTCATTTTGTCTTTATCGGAACGAAAATACAGGTCTTCGCTGCAATTGTCGTTAAAAATTAATTTAATTTGTTGTTTGTCGTTTGCTTTAAGCAAATTATTCGAGAGGTTAATAACTTCTTTGTTAAATTCTTTGACGGAAAATAAACTTCCGGTAAGCTCTGTTTGTTCCGATTCGAGTTCTGATAATAATACGATGTTTTCGACTGTTTGCAATAATGAGGTTAAACTTTGGTCTATCTTATCCGTTATCGGCTTCATTTCGGGGTTTCTTCGTGCTAAAATATCGGCAAAACCTATTACTGCATTTAAAGGAGTTCTCAGTTCGTGAGAAATATTATGGAAAAAACTTGTTTTAAGGGCATCGCTTTCTTTTGCTTTTTGCAGGGCAAGTTTTAATGTTACGGTCTTTTTTTCGACCATGTCTTCGAGTCTGTCTTTATATTTTTGAAGTTCCGAAAGAGCTTCTTTAAGTTTATATTTTTCTATTTCTCTCAGGTGGTTTGTTTCAAATTTTTCAAAACCGCTGTTGGTTTGTATTCTGTTTATAATAAAACTGACAGTCGATATAATAAAAATATTTATTATTAAATTTATGTCTTTTGAGTCTAACGGAAAATATGTAAATAATATAATTGTAAAAATGACGGGAGGAACAAAAAAGATTAAAAAAGAATAAAAAAAGTTTGCTCTTATTTCGTATGCTGTCAGTGATATTGCCATTATTATACCTACTGCATTTATCATTTCGGAGCCGGTTTCGTAATGTATCAGGTATTTTGCAAACATCATAACCGGAAGACTTGCAAGGAATATATCGTATAAAATAATTTTAATTAAAGATTTCTCCGGTCGAATATTGTTACAAATAAGCAGTAATAATGCAAGTGTAAGAGGTATAATGCGAGTATATGCGGCTGCCGTGTTTTGTCTGTTATACATATCCGATATCATTAACGACAGCAATAAAACAATTGCCGTAAAAAGTAAAAGGTTAAGTCTTTTTCTTTTTATGTCCGATAAATACAACTTAAAACGCAAGTTGTTTATCTTGAGTTTTTTACTCATAGTTTTAAAGTAAGTTCCAAGGTTAGAAATTTACGAGTAAAATACGTTACTATTTTTTAACGGGCAAATTTTTTTGATTGTAATTTTTAATTTCGTACTTAAAAAACTAAGGTTCTTTAATTTAATAATTTTGTTTTTTTTGTAATATTCGCAATGTTAATTTAATTATTTATTTTTGAAAAAACTTTATTTGTATGTCTGATTTAAAGTTTAGAACTGTTTTTGTTCCCGAGAAATTTGATTTCGATATTTCTTACGATTCGAAAATGTTGTTTGCGGGTTCGTGTTTTACCGAAAATATCGGACGAAAATTAGAAGAACTGAAATTTGATGTTTTGGTAAATCCTTTCGGTATAGTTTATAATCCGGTATCACTTTCGGAGTCTTTAGGTATGATTTGCGATAAAAAAAAGTTTACTGCCGAAGATTTGTTCTTCTATAACGGTTATTGGCACAGTTTCAGTCATCACGGCAGTTTTTCCGGACCTGACAGGCAAAAAACTTTAGATTTGATTAACTCGGAGCTTAAAAAAGCGCATGATTTTTTAAAAGATGCAGATTTATTATTTTTAACTTTCGGGTCGGCATGGGTTTATTATTCTGTTGACAGTAAGAATATTGTTGCAAATTGTCATAAACTTCCCGGAAATAATTTTATCAAGGAACTTCTTGCGGTTAAGGATATTGAAATTTCTTTAAATAAAACACTTGAAAAAATAAAAAAGATAAATAAATCAATTAAGATTATTTTTACGGTAAGTCCGGTAAGACATCTTAAAGACGGTTTCTCCGAAAATTTTTTAAGCAAATCAATTCTTAGGGTTGCAATAAATAATATTATGAATAATAACGGAAATATATTTTATTTTCCGGCATACGAACTTATAAACGATGATTTGAGAGATTACCGGTTTTACGATAAAGATATGGTTCACCCGTCTTCGGTTGCGGAGGAATATATTTTTAATTTTTTCGAGAAGTCTTTTTTCTCGGAAGAAACACGTTTAATAAAAAAAGAAGCGGAAAAAATAATATCTGCGAGAAATCATCGTGTTTTTGATTCCGAAAATATTCTTACTTTAAAGTTTGCGGATGCTGCATTGAAAAAAATAAAGGATATAACGCAAAAGTATCCTTTTTTAAATTTCGATGAAGAAGTTATTTATTTTAAATCGTTTAAATAAAAATAAAAAACCCGACAAGAACTGCCGGGTTTTAAAACCATAAAAACACCAAAAAATTATTTAAGTTATTACTACTTTTTTATTAACTAAAAAGTTTTAAGCTTCTTCTGTTTGGATATACGAAAACTTTGTTAAAAGGTTTCATAAAAAAATGCGTTTTTATTCAAAAAAACGCATTTTTTTATTTATGTTGCTGTTTGTCAGGTTATTGTGTCAGTGATTTTTTTACGATTATTTTATTTATAACTTTATTACCGTCCTCAAAAGTAACTTGAACCATATACATTCCCTTATTAAGATTACTCGTTTCAACTAAAATATTATAAGGAATATCGGTTTGATTATTTATCGTTTTAACTTTTTGACCTAATACGTTAATAACCTCAACCTTTTTTATGAGTTTGTCTGATTTTACGTAAAATTCGCTTCCTGTTACAGGATTAGGGTAAATTATTACTTTGCTGATTATATTGGAAACTGTTTTTGTATTATCATAAACAACAACTTCTTGAGACAATAAAGGTGTCTTAAGAAGAAATAAAATAACGAATATTATAAAAACGGTTAAAAAATGTTTCATAATTGCAAAGTTATTTAATTATACGATGATAATAAGCAAAAGTTTCCATAAGTTATTGAAATTTTTTGATTAAATTTCTTAAATCTTCCGGAGTATCTACCGAAAAACTTTCTTTTTCCGTTAAATCTGTTTTTATTTTAAAACCGTTTTCAAGCCACCTGTTTTGTTCCAACGATTCAGCAAGCTCAAGTTCAGAAGCCGGTAATTTGGTTATTTCTCTTAATATATCGCTTCTGTAGGCGTAAATTCCTATATGTTTATAAAAAGAATGTTTTAAGTGCCAATATTTTTTCTCGTAATTTCTTAAATACGGAATCGGAGAACGGCTGAAATACAAAGCTTGTTTATGCTTATTAAATATTACTTTCGGTTTATTCGGATTAAAAATATCTTCGTTATCGGTTATTTTTTTTGCTAAAGTTGCAATATCGCTTTCTTTATCATTAAAACATGTAATTAATTTAATCAGATGTTCCTCATGCAAAAAAGGTTCGTCTCCTTGAATATTTATTACAATATCGAATTTTAAATTTCTTTCATTTTCCGTAATTTCTAATGCTTCCGCACAACGGTCGGTTCCGCTTTTATGATTTTCGGAGGTCATTACCGCTTTACCCCCGAATCTGTTTACTTCATCAAATATTAACTTACTGTCTGTTGCTACTGTTATATTCTCCAAAACTTTTGCACTGTTTTCATAAACCCTCTCAATCATGCTCTTACCGTTAATATCGGCTAAAGGCTTTCCCGGAAAACGCGAAGAGGCATATCTTGCGGGTATAATCCCTATAATATTTAAATCATTTAGCTTATAATCCATGCCGAAATGTCATAAAAATATCTTTTCACTTTTCATTAATACAAAATTAATACATATTTTTACACAATTTGATTATTTTTAATAAAATTGACAAATTTGCAGTCTTATTTTTTAATAAATAAAATTAACTAAGACCATATATAAAATGACAATACAACAAATAAAACAAAGATTCGGAATTATAGGAAATTCTCCCGGACTAAACAGAGCAATAGATATAGCCGTACAAGTTGCTCCTACCGACCTTACGGTTTTAATAACGGGCGAAAGCGGAACCGGAAAAGAAATGTTCCCTCAAATTATACATCAATTAAGTGCCCGAAAACATAATGCTTATATTGCGGTTAATTGCGGAGCAATTCCGGAAGGAACAATAGACTCGGAATTGTTCGGTCACGAAAAAGGATCTTTTACCGGAGCCGTTAAAAGTCGTAAAGGATATTTTGAAGAAGCGGATAAAGGAACTATATTTTTAGACGAGGTGGGAGAATTACCGTTATCCACTCAAGTGCGATTACTTAGAGTTCTGGAAACGGGAGAATACATAAAAGTAGGTTCCTCTCAAGTAATGAAAACCGATGTCAGAGTAATTGCGGCAACAAACGTAAACTTGCAAGAAGCTATACGAAAAGGTAAATTCAGAGAAGATTTATATTATCGTTTAAATACAGTGCCGATTACTATACCGCCTCTGCGTCACAGAAAAGAAGACATACATCTGATTTTCAGAAAATTTGCCCAAGACTTTTCGGAAAAATACAGAATGCCTCCGGTAAGACTGGAAGAAGATGCTGTTAAACTATTGGAAAACTATCATTGGAAAGGAAACGTAAGACAACTTAAAAATGTTGCCGAACAAATATCCGTCATAGAAGAAAAAAGAATTGTTGATGCCGAAACACTTAAAAAATATTTGCCCGACGACGGAAAACCCGGATTACCTGCAATATACGGAAATCCGGTTAACCGTGATGACTTTGCAAACGAAAGAGAAATATTATATAAGATTCTTTTCGATATGAGAAACGAAATAAACGAACTTAAAAGCATAGTAAGCGAAATCTCAAAACGCGAAAAAATTCCGGTTTCAGTTTCTTCCGATATATTTAATAATAAGAATCATGAAAATATAACTCACGAAAAATTTATATCGGAATCAAGTAATTTTATAAATACATCCGCAGAAAAAAATAAATTCACCAAAGACAAATCTCTTATTGAAGATACCGAAGAAATTATAGAAGAATCCTTGTCTTTAAAAGACAAAGAAATAGAACTCATAAAAAAAGCACTCGAAAAATATAAAGGAAAAAGAAAACATGCGGCAGAAGAACTCGGAATTTCGGAACGAACTTTGTATAGGAAATTAAAAGAATATAATTTAACAAATTGAACACCGTGATTTATAACACCTTTAAACATGTTTAAATCCGGTTTAGAGAATAAAAATGCTCAATGAAAAATAAAACTATTTTACTGGCGG
>JAADDR010000101.1 GCA_013153865.1 Chlorobiota bacterium
GTTTTTTTCTCAGATTTTTTATGTGAAGATAAACAAAGTCAAGAGAATTGAGCACATCAACATATTCTCCTACAAGATGTTCCGCAATAGATGATTTAGAAAGCACTTGATTTTTATTGGTCATCAAATAGTAAAGTAAATCAAATTCACTTTTTGTAAGATTTAATAATTTATCGTTTATTTTAACTTCCCGGGACTGAAAATCCAAAGATATTTCGTTTATTTTAAGAACATTGTTACCGTCTGATTTTAATCTTCTTATCAAAGAATATATTCTTGCATTAAGTTCCGACAAATGAAACGGCTTAACCAAATAATCATCCGCACCCGAATTAAGACCGGTAATTTTATCGTCCAAAGTATTTTTTGCGGATATAATAATAATTCCAGCATTACAGTTATCATCTGATTTTATGCTTTTAATAAGGTCTAATCCGTTTCCGTCGGGTAAGCCGATATCCAGAATTATACAATCGTAGTCGTACATTGCGCAAAAATCCTCGGCTTTTTTAAAATTTTCGGCTACATCGCAATAGAATTTTTCGTTCTCAACCAAATATCTTGATATAGATTGAGCAAGGTCATATTCGTCTTCTACCAATAAAATTTTCATTGCATTTTGCTAAAACAGTTAATTTACGATGTTAAACAATCATCAAAGCCAAAGATACTCCTATAAAAGTGCCTATAATGTAGCCTAATATCCCCGTAAGTATGCCCGGCATAATTAGTCTTTTTTGTCCCATCGAGGCAGCCATAGGCGCAGCAACCGAAGGTCCCATAACATTTGCCGCCGAAGCTATAACGACTTCATATACGTCTAATTTAAACAATTTTGCCAAAATTGTCATAAAAATAAAATGAAAAATTAAAATTAAAGTATAAAAAAGTAAAACCGACGGACCTATATTAAATATCTGCGACAAGTTTGTAGCCGCACCTATTACGGCAAGAAAAACATACATAAGCCATAATCCGATAATAAAAGAAGTATCGGCTAAGTTTTTAAAATAACGCGGAAATATATTTACCGCAACAACCGAGAAAAAAGTAATCAGTAATACGGTTAAATTTAAATCGGTATTTATACGATTTTGAATATACGGAGCAATAAAAGAACTTACCGCAACAATTAATGCAGCCGTAAATACCGACAGGGCAATACGCTCTATATTCGGAGGGATATTTTTCGAATTTTCTTCCGGTTTATATTTAACATCGGTTGTTTCGGTATTTTTTCGTTTATAATAAAATCTTGATAAAAAAGATAATGACGGGACAAGTATCAAAAATAAAGTAAACAAATTAGAAACCAGATTATCAACGGCAATAGTTGCCGTAAACAAAGGATTTGTGCTAAAATTAAGGATTTCGGCAGTTGCTATAAAATTAACGCTTCCGCCGATAAGAGTAGCGGCAATAACACCTGCCGTTTTATTAGAGTCCGCTCCCAAATCTATTAACCAAAAAGCAATAAGACTTCCTAAAATAACACCTGCGGCACCAATAATATACGCCAAAAGCAAACGTCCGCTTTCCTTTATTATTTTAGTAATATCCGAGCTGAACAAAAGCAGAGGTATCGCAAGAGGAATAAAAAAATCAAATACCAAATTATAAACGGGCACGTCAACATCAGGGTCGGAAGCTGCAGGAATAAGCCCTGTTACCGACAATATCGACATAGATATCATGGTAACCAAAATTCCGGAAAGTTTTCCGAACCATTTTTTATGCTCGGAATAAATACCGAAAGCAGCCGCACCCGTAACTACGGCAAATAAGATTAAATTATCGGAAGGAGCTATTAAAGAGTTCATTTTACTTTTTTAACTGCCAAAGGTAAAAGTATTAAATATCAAAACCAAAAGCGATTTTTATTTATGCTTACGTCAGAATTATAATTCCTAAAATACATACTAAATTTATTTAAAAGAAATTCATAAGAGATATATGTTTGTCATTTTCGCAAAACTTTGTATTTAAAATATTTATTTGTAACTTGCATAATTATTCACTCTAAATAAACATAACAAATCATGAAACAAAACAGCCAAAATGTTATTTTAATTCCTACCGACTTTTCTGAAGTTTGCAATAATGCCGTCGAACACGGAATGGTATTGGCAAAAGCCATGAAAAGTCAAGTATGGTTATTACATGTTTTTAACAAAGAAACGGAAAAATATCTTAAAAAAAACAATTTGGAATTAAGCAGTTTGGAAACACAACTGAAAAAAACAGCCGAAGAATATACGAAAAAATACGGTATATCGGCAGACAGTCTTATTGAGCAAGGTAATTTATTCGAAAAAATAAAAGATGTTAACGATCGTATAAAGGCAAAATTTATAATACTCGGCACTCACGGAAAAGCAGGATTTCAAAAAATAGCCGGAAGTTATGTGTTGAAGATAGTAACATCTACAAATACGCCAACAATAGTCGTCCAAAAAAAGTCCAACGCAAAAGGTTATAAAAATATTATTTTTCCGATAACGGCATCAACAGAAGACAGGCAAAAAGTGATTTGGGCAATAACAATTGCCGAAACATTCGGAGCTACCGTTCATCTGATTCCGAAATTCGAATCGGATAAGTTTTTGAAATCAAAAATAATGAACGTTACCAAACAGATAAAAAATATTATGAGCGAATATAATATTAATTTCATTGATAAAGTATCGTCGCCGGAAGCCGGCAATTTTGCAAAACAAGTTATAGATTATGCCGTTGAAAATAATGCAGATTTAATAATGACTCTCGTAAACAAAGATAAAACTTTTTTCTTTTCGTCTTGGGACGAACAAATAATTTACAACTCGTCTCAAATTCCGGTAATTTGCATAAATCCGGTAGATACAAAAAAAACAACTTGGGCTAAAATATGGTAAAAACCGTTTTACCCGAAACATGAAATGAAAAGAGGACATTTATGCCTCTTTTTTTATTTTTATTTAAAAAAATTTCGCAAGAAATTAAAAGTATTTATTTTTGCGGCATATTGCCATCTTAGCTCAGTCGGTAGAGCAGCTCACTCGTAATGAGCAGGTCGCGGGTTCAAGTCCCGTGGATGGCTCTCGGAAACGAACTTTAAAAAGGCGGTTTATCTACAGACAGACCGCCTTTCGTGTGTTTCAGGGGGGTTATATCAAAGAAACATACTTATTTTTAATCCATTTCAATTCACTTATACCTGTTTTCAGGTATTTTAACGTATTTCTATTTGTATTAATTTAAAAGAAAAAAACGGTTTAATTTCGGAAGTTGCGTTTTTTATTCCGTAACCGGTATTTTTTTGTTTTTATTTGAAATAGCATCATATTTTAATAACTTCGTCGCATACATTACGAATAAATACAACAATGAACAATAACGATTTTATACCTCCGTATCCTTTTAAGAACAAGCATATAAGCACTGTCGTTCCGTCGCTTTTCAGGAAGATAAAAGATGTTTCTTACGAAAGAGTAAGAATTGATACTCCGGATAATGATTTTTTGGATGTTGATTTTTCAATAAACGGAAGCCGTTCAATACATGTAATAATTCACGGGCTCGAGGGGAACTCGCAAAAAGCTTATGTTAAGGGGCTTGTTCGCATAACCGGTAAAGCGGGCATTGATGCTGCGGCAATTAATCTCAGAGGATGCAGCGACGAAGACAATAAAAATTTTTATTCGTATCACAGCGGAAAAACCGAAGATGTTGATACGGTAATAAATTACATAACGAAAAATTATAATTACGAAGAAATTTTTTTGTCGGGATTCAGCTTGGGAGGGAACATAGTTCTTAAATATGCGGGAGAAAAAGGAAAAGATATTAATCCGGCAATAAAAACCGCGACGGGAATATCTGTTCCGTGCGATTTAAAATCGGTTGCATATAATTTTACGAAAAGAAGCAATTTTTTATATCAATATCGTTTTATAAGCTCTCTGCGAAAAAAGGCACTGAAAAAATCGGAGCGTTTTCCGGAATATCGTCATCTCGAGAAACCGATAAAATCTTGTCGCAGTTTTCTTGATTTTGATAATTTAATTACGGCTCCGTCTAACGGTTTTAAAGATGCGGAAGAATATTGGACAAAATCAAGCTGCAAACCGTACATCGAATTAATACGCATACCTGCATTACTGATAAACGCACAAAACGATCCTTTCTTAACGGATGAATGTTATCCTCATAAAGAAGCCGAAAAAAATCCTTATTTTAAATTAACGATACCGAAATACGGCGGACACGCAGGATTTGTAAACAGTTACAAGTTAAACGGAGAATTATGGCATGAAAATTTTGTTATTAAATTTATATTGCGAAATTCAAAAATATACAGTTAATATATTTTTAGAATAAGTTCCGTTTTTTTATAAAAACTTATTTATTTTGCATAAGCGAAAGAATGCGAGAATAGCTCAGCAGGCAGAGCATCAGCTTCCCAAGCTGAGGGTCGCGGGTTCGAATCCCGTTTCTCGCTCTTTTTTATTTTATGCGTAAACTTTTTCTTTATCAAAAATCATAAGTTTAATTTTGTTGCCGGTAAGGTACATAACCGGAACTATTACGAGCGTAAGAAAAGTTGCGAAAGTGAGTCCGAATATGACCGTCCATGCCATAGGTCCCCAAAAAACAGCATTGTCGCCTCCGAAATAAATATCGGGTTTAAAATCCGTAATTAAGCCTTTAAAGTCTATATTAAACCCTGTTGCCATAGGCAAAAGCCCCAATATTGTAGTTATTGCGGTAAGCAGAACGGGACGCAGTCTGGTTTGTCCGCCTTTTTTTATTATTTCTTTTATTTCCGATAAGGGTAAATTATCTTTTTCGTCTAAACCGAGCTCGTTTTTTCTCATTTTTTTGAGGTAATCGATATAATCTATCAACACAATTGCATTGTTTACGACTACTCCCGCCAGCGAGATTATTCCGATACCTGTCATTACAATTACGAAGTCCATACGAAATGTTACCAAACCGCCCAACACTCCTATTGTGCTGAACAGAACACTCGTCATTATAATAAACGGTTTTACGACGGAGTTAAATTGTGTTACCATAATAATCATAATTAAAGAAACGGCAATCACAGCCGCCCGTATTAAAAAGTCGGATGCTTCGCGCTGGTCTTTTTGCTCGCCTGTCAAATTAAATTCATATCCGTCGGGCAGATTTAGAGTTTTTAAAACTGCTTTTATTTGCCTGTTTACTATATTTGCATTAAATCCTTCCAATACATTGGATGATATAGTAACCACTCGTTTTGTATCAATTCTTTTAACCGATCCGTAGGTTGTCGAAAATTTGTAATCGGCAACCGCCGAGACCGGAATATGCACAAATCTTCCTTGTTTGTTTCTGAAAGTTATTATTTGATTCATTAAAGCACTTATGTCGTTTCGATATTCGGGAGAGAATTGAATTTGCACGGGATATTTTTCTTCTCCCGCTTTAAAATCGGAAATTTCTTTACCGAATAATGCGGTTCGTATTTCCGAAGCGATTTGTCCGGTAGATAAGCCGTATCTTCGTGCTTTTTCGCGATTTATGTTTATCAGCAGTTCCGGTTTACCGTCGTCTAAATCTATTCTTAAACTTTCTATTCCTTTTATTCCGGATTCATTTATAATATTAAGGGTTTTTTCGCTTATGGTTTTAAGCGTATCGAAGTCTTCTCCGGAGAGTTCTATATTAACTGCTTTTCCGGTAGGCGGACCCATTTGATTTTTATCAATAGAGAGAATAACACCCGGATATTTGCCTATTAATTCGTCAGATATTTTTTTTTGTATAATTTTAGTATCTTTTCCGTTTCTGAATTCATAATCTTTAAAGTTAACCGTAATAACTGATTTGTAAGGAGTTGTTCCGAATGCCGTTTCACCCTCGGCTACCGCTCCTTCTCCTATTGTAGATAAGATTGATTCCGTAATATCAGTGTAGTTATTTTCCATGAGTATTTTTTTCACGTCTTTTTCTATTAATTCCGTAACAGAGTCGGTTGCCGTTATGTCGTATCCTAAAGGAAGTTCGGTTTTTATAACTAAATATTTCGGGTCGTTAACGGGAAAAAAATCTACCTTAGGTTCGCTTATTTTAAGTAATCCGAGAGTTAAAACAAGTAATAAGAATGTTCCGGCAATGAATAGAATCGGGTTTTTTCCGGATAAGGCAAAGTTTAAAAATTCAGAATATTTTTTTTCGAGTTTTGTCAGTATTACATCTTTAAATTTTATCGAAGCATCGTACAGTACAAGGTAATTAAGAAGTGTTATAAAGGCAACAATAAGTAATAACGAGGCAACGGCATTAAAATTCAGCACATATAAAATAATCGCCGATATAAGCGAGATTGAAACTATTATAAGAGTTTTTTTTCTTGAAGGTTTTTTTTCTTGTTTTTGCGAGAATCCCGTTGCCACAACCGGTATAATAACCAATGCCACGAATAATGATGCCGACATTACAACGACCAGCGTAAGCGGTAAAAATTTCATGAAATTTCCTATAATGCCGGGCCAAAATATCAGCGGAACGAATGCGGCAAGAGTTGTAGCCGTAGATGCTATAATCGCCCATGCTATTTCTCCTACCGCATATCTTGCCGCATCGAGAGGTTTGTATCCTTCGGAAATAAAACGAAAAATATTTTCTACCGCCACAATAGCGTTATCTACAAGCATTCCGAGTGCAAGAATAAGACCGAAAAGAGTCATCATGTTTATGGTTATGCCCATAGAGTTTAAAATAACGAAAGATATAAGCATGGATGCGGGTATTGCTAATCCTACATATAAAGCGTTTTTGGCTCCGAGGAAAAAAAACAATACGGACATAACGAATATCATACCGAGAATAATACTGTTTTCCAGATTTTGAATCATTTTTTTGACCATATCCGATTGGTCGTTCGTAATTTCTATATTCATTTTTGCCGGCAACACGTGTGTTTTTTCGTAAGCCAGAATTTTCATAATGGCATCGGTGGCATTTAAAAGGTTTTTTCCGCTTTTTTTAATGATTTGCAAAGAAACGACAGAGTTTCCGTTAAGTCTGGCAATACTTTTACGGTCTTTAAAACCGTATATTACTTTTCCGTTTTCCAGAACATCTTTCAAATAAACGGCTTTGCCGTCTTCGCTTTTAACTATTATGTTTTCTATTTCTTTAATGTTTTTAAATTCTCCGTCTGTTCTTACGGATCTTCGCGTGCCGTTAATTATTAAATCTCCTCCCGAAACGGATATGTTTTCCGATTTTACGGCATTTTCGATATCCGTAAATCCGAGTTGGAAAGCATCCATTTTGTCTTTATCGAGATTCAGGCGTATTAATCGATCTTCCGCTCCTTTTATGTTTACTTTTGATATTTCCGGAATATCTTCGATTTTATCTTGCAGGTCTTCGGCATATTGTTTTAATTCTTCAGAAGAGAAATCTCCGGAAAGGTTTATGTTTATTATCGGAAATTCCGACATATCGACATCAAAAACAACCGGGTCAGCCGGCAAATCGTCGGGCAGCTCGCTTTTTGCTCTGTCAACGGCATCTTTAACATCCTGCAATGCTGCTTTTAAATCTACTCCGGAGTTAAAATCGACAATAATATCCGAATTGTCTTGCGAAGAAGTTGAACTGAGAGTTTTAATGTTTTTAATGGTATAAATTTCTTTTTCGAGCGGTTTTGTAACAAGGTTTTCCATGTCTGCCGGCGGATTTCCGGGATATACCGTTTTTACGATTATTTTAGGTAAAACAATATCCGGAAACATTTCTCTGGGCATGGTAAAATAGGCAAAAAATCCGGCAAATATCAGTATAAATAATGATAAATAAACGGTATTGGCATTATTTAAAGCTGAAGTCGTAAGTTTAAATTCTCTTCTTTTTTTTCGTTTTTCAGACATAATTTTAGATTAATTATGTAATTATTGTTTTATTTTTACCGGACGGTTGTTGCTTACCATACTGAAACCTTCGACTATTAATTTATCTCCGTTTTTAAGTCCTTCTGTTACTATCAGTTCGTCGCCGACCATCAGCGATGTTTTTATATATATTTTTTTTGCTTTATAATATTTTCCGGATTTTTCGGCAATAAAGACATAGTCTCCTTCGGCATCTGTTTTAACGATAATCGAAGGTACCGTTATATCGTTCCCCGAATAATCCGACATTTTAATTTCGGCAATCATGTTGGGTTTTATTTTTTCGTTTTTATTATAAAAATCGACCTGAACTTTAAAAGTTCTGTTTACCGGATTTATAACATTTCCTGTTCTTGCTATTACCGAGTTTACGGTAAAATCCGGATATGCCGGAAAGGTAAGAAATACTGAGTCGCCTTTGTGTATATAAGGTATATAGCGTTCCGAGAGGTCTGCTTCGGCTTCCATTTTTTTAAGGTTTACCAAATCAATAACTTGCAATCCGGGAGCTGCCGTTTCTCCTTCTTTAAGGTAAATTTCGTCGATAATGCCGTAAATAGGGGCTCTTATGTATGATAAATCCAATTGTGCATTTAATGTTTTCAGTTTGGCTTCGAGAGATTCTTTTTTGTTTTTTGCCTGTAAATAATCAATTTCTTTTCCTATGTTTTTTTCTCTTAATTGTTTTTGCTTTTCGAATAATATATTTGCTAAATCCAGAGCTGTTTTTATTTCGTCGATATTTTTTTTAAGAATATCGGCATTTAATTCCAATAAAAGTTGACCTTTTTTTACATACTGCCCTTTTTTAACGTAAATACGACTTATTTGTCCGCTTGTTTGCGGCGATACGAATGCTCTGTGCTCGGCTTTTACGTATGCCGTTGCTTTTATGTAATGAGTTGTTTTGTGTTTTTTAAGTTCTTTTACTCTTACATTAACCGTTTTTGCCGTTTTTGTATCCGATGTATCGAGTTGTTGTTTTAAATCCGCAATTTTTTCTTCGTATTCGAGGATCTTTGCCTGAATATCTTTTTGAGTTTCATTGCGGTTACATGCGCTTATAACAATTAATATCGTTATAAAACATGTACTTATGTTTTTTGCTTTTATTTTCATATTTAGAGTTTGTTGTTAAGTTTTTTTAAATCGACGTATTTATCGGTAAGTTCTCCGACAGATTCGTAATATTCATTTAAACTTTCAAAATATTGTGTTTGTACTTGTGTAAGCGTAATACTCGAAACAGTTCCTGCCCGGTATTTTTCTAAAGTGTTATTATATATTTTTTCGGCTAATTTTTCAGCTTCGAATTTTCGTTTAACCGTATTTAATGCAATCTCGAAATCTGTTTTTGTTCGGGCATAATCGAGCATAATTGCTTGTTCTGTCCGTAATCTGATATTTTTTTGTTCTTCGAAATCGAATTTTGCCTGCATTACTCTTGCCCGTTTTTGCCCGCTGCTGAATATCGGTATGTTAAGTTGCAGTCCCCATAAAGATGTCGGGTAAGAGTCGGTATCAAAAATATTATTTAAAGAATCTTGCATTATTTTCCGGCTGTATGTGTAAAAAGCCGTTAAATCGGGTAAATATTTTGTTTTTTCTCTTTGCAGGTTCAAATCTGCAAGTTTTTCACGTATTTTAACAAGTTTATAATCCGTATTCTGATAAATATCAAATACTTTTGACGATATACCCGAATTTTCAATTTCTTTTAAAACATCTTTTAAAGTCCCCGTAAGTTTTATTTCGTAATTAATATCGATACCTGTTTGAAACTTCAGTAATTTAAAAAGAAAATCTCTTTGTTTTTTAAATGATATTAAAGAATTTTCGGCATCTTTCATATTCAGTTTCAATTGCTCTACATCGGTTTCTTCTGCAAAACCGTTTTTATAAACTGTCTCTGTTTCTTTATATAATTCGGTAAGATTTTTATATATTGAATCTAAAACCTTTATGCTTTCTTCGGTAATTAAGATAAGATTATGCGTTTTTTCTATATTCAGCTTTATTTCTTCGGTATTTTTTTGTTTGGCTTGTTCCGATAAGTTGAGGTATATTTTTGCCGCTTTTAATCCCACGATATATTCTCCGCTGAAAATTAATTGTGATGCAGAAATTTTAAAATCCAGATTATGTTTGCTTCCGAACTTTACCGGTATTTTATCGTTTTGAGTAAGCGGGACCAAAGGTGTAAGTCCGAAAGCTTCGGTGTTTACGTCATACACTGCCGGTGCGATAAAGTTAGGCATAAGTTGTACGGGGATCTCGAAGAAATTTTGGTATTCTGCAGATCCCGAGACATGAGGTAATCCTATTGCCGTAGTTTCATATTTTTGTGCTTCGGCTTTTTTAATTTCCAAATCAGCATTAAGTATTTCGTAATTATGAGTTAGTGCATATTCTTTTAATTCAACGAGAGAGAAAGATAATATGCTGTCGGATGACGTTTCTTGAGAAAAAACGGTTGAGGAAAATAACAATAATACTGCCGTCAAATATTTTTTTATATTTGTTTTCATTATTCCTATTATTTCATTTTTTCGTTATATAATTTTAATCCTTTCGGCGTACAAACGGCTCTCATATGATACAACAGCATTTGCTTTACCGCCTCCGGCTTTAAAAATTCTTTGTAAGATACAACCGAATTTTCCACTTTCTGGACTTGAAAAATAACTCTTTGTTTTGCTACAAGGTCGATATTAATATCAGAATGATAAAGACCTTCGTCAATACCTTTTTGCAAATTTATTTTCATCATTTTAAGAATATATTCCGATTTACGTTCGGAAAGTTCTCTGTGAACGGCAGGGTAATATTTTAGCATATCATATTCTATTACGGTATTGTGATTTTTGAGCATTTCTATTAATATATTATGAATTTGCACAACTTCTTCAACCGCATTCAGTCCTTTTTCGGAAACGGCATTAAACAAAGTTCTGTGCTTGGAAAATTCGAATGATAATACCTGTCTTAGCAGATCTATTTTATCGTTAACGTATTTGTATAAAGTTTTTTTTGATATCATGCATTCACGAGCCACGTCATCCATTGTTACGCTTTTAATACCGTATTTATAATAAAGCGTTTCGGCAGTTTGTATTATTTTTTTTAATGATTCGTCCATACGGCAAATATACGAAACATTTTTCATACAGAAACATTTTTAGTGTAAAATGTTCCCTGTTTTATAAAATAATAAAAATAAATCTACTCAAAAACTATAAGACAGTAAAAGAACTAAGAGACAAGTATCTGAAGTTACAGGGTAAAAATCATTTCAAAAAAACATCTGTTTTTTTAATAAAAAAGACTATTTTTGGCATTATCTATTACAAAAAAATATGTTAAATATGAAAACAATAAACCTGCTTGCATTCCTTTTGTCAGTAAATATTCTGTCGGCACAAAACAAAATCCCCGAAACAGTATTAATCGAAGGAGGAACTTTTAAAATGGGAATAGGCGAAAGCAAATATTTCGACGAATTTCCTGTTCATACCGTAAAAATAAACGATTTCTATATAGGAAAATATGAAGTAACGATAGAAGAATTTACCGGCTTTTGCAGAACTGCCGGTCTTGATTTACCCGAAGGCGACCCTAAAATGCCGATAACAAACGTAAGTTGGGAAGAAGCATGTATGTATTGCAATTGGCTCAGCCGTTTAGCAAGATTAGACAAATGCTATAAAATAATTCGCAACGATAAAACAAACAGAATAAAAATAGTTTTCGATAAAAACGCAAACGGCTACCGCCTGCCTACCGAAGCGGAATGGGAATATGTTGCAAGAGGCGGCAACTCCGGAAAACATTATGCATATTGCGGCAGTAACAATCCCGATGAAGTAGCTTGGTATGCCGGAACAGGAAAAATGCTGCATCCTGTAGGAGAAAAAAAACCTAATCCGGCAGGTGTTTACGACATGTCAGGCAATGCACAAGAATGGGTTTTTGATGTTTATACGGTTGATTTCTACAAAACCTCTCCGCAAGATAATCCGGTAAACGAAAAAGGCGGCATCAACAGAGTTAGCAGAGGAGGAAGTTTTAACAGCACGGCGGAAGGTCTCAGAATATCAAAGCGATATTATAATGCTCCGGATTTTAAAGCCGAACATCTCGGATTCAGAATTGCAAAAAACAAATAATAAAAAAAAGGAAACTTTGTTTCCTTTTTTTTATTCGGGACTGTCAATAATTTTCAGTGCCAATTCAAAATCCACATTAAAGAAAGTATCGGCTTCGGTACCTTCAAGTATAAGAGTATTTTCCGTTACTTCCACAATTTTAAGACCGTTGTGTTCTCCGTATAAATACGCCGTATTATTAGGGCTTAAATGTAAGATACTTATTCCTTTTCCTTTCTTTTTAATG
>JAADDR010000168.1 GCA_013153865.1 Chlorobiota bacterium
AAAACAATAACGAAGATACACTTAAAATAGAAGAAGTAATTATTAACTCAAACAGGATACCCGTATTACTGAAAAATACTCCGTGTGCAATTTCATTGGCAGACTCTTCCGTTTTGGATATAATGCCCAAAACTTGCGGTGCGGAAGAAGCATTACGACTTGTTCCGGGTATTCGCATAGAAAATCAGCATAACGGCGAACGAGTTCATATTTCGATTCGCGGGCAAGGTATTCTTACGGAAAGAGGTTTGCGCGGAACAGGTGTTTTAACAGACGGTATTCCCGTTAACGACCCTTCGGGTTTTGCTCCGGATTTATACGATATTGATTGGGCAGCGGTAGAAAAAATTGAAGTGTTGCGAGGTCCGGCAGCCGGATTATACGGCACCGGAGGAGCCGCAGGAGTTTTAAACATTACCGTTGCAAGCGGAGCGAATAAACCCGCCGAAACTTCGGTTGAGCAAATATTCGGAAGTAACGGATTTTATAAGACTTTTTTGCAGGTTAAAGGAACTGAAGGTATTACCGATTACGGTGTTTTTGCTTCAAATTCCGGCGGCGACGGTTATCGCCAACACCAAGCGTTTCGCAGTGATAAGTTTTATGAAAAAGTAAGTTTTCGTTTTTCCGAAAAACTTTCCGTAACACAAATTGTTTCGCATACAGATTATTTTCATCAAAATCCGGAAGGGCTGAATCTGTCTCAACTTGATAATCCTAAACAGGCAAATCCTGATGCCGTTCCGTTTAACGAATATCAAAAAACAAACAGAACTTCTTCGGGTGCTTCGGCAAGTTATAAGATAAACGAAAGAAACGAAATAAAATCGTATGCTTATTACAAGACCACGGATTATAAAGAAACGAGCAATAAATGTGCGGAATATCGCAATTATAGCGATCCGGGAGCAGGTATTCAGTATAATTTTAATTTTAAAACGAAGAAAACGGATAATGTTTTGGGAGCGGGTATCGATTATAAACATCAAAAAATAAATATGTATAAATTGCAAAGTGCTCCGGATTACGACCGTGTTGAAAGTATAGACGATACAAATATCGAAACCGATTCTTTGCTTGCAAATCAAATTATTTCTCAGACCGGAGCGGGCTTTTTTGCTTTTTATAAGTTTAAAGCCCGAAAATTTAATTTTCTGGGAAATGCACGTTACGATTTTGTGGATAACGAACTTACCGATAAAATGCTCGGCGGCGACAGTGCCGTTACCGAAAAGGATTTTTCGCAAACTTCGTTCAGAGCAGGTATAAGTTATGATTTTTCAGATGCCGTAACGGTATATTCGGATTTCAGTCAGGGGTTTATGCCTCCTTCGACAGAAGAACTTGCGGCTAATCCGGTCGGTTATTCCGGGTTTAATACGCATTTGGTGCCTGCAACTTCCGATTGTTTCGAGGTCGGTGCGCGCGGATATATCGGAAAAAATTTATATTATGACTTTGCCGCATTTAAGATGAATACGGAAAATGATTTTTTCCGGTTTAAGCAGTCTGACAGAGGCAACCAGGAAGTTTTTTACGGAAATGCGGGAAACAGTCGCAGATACGGATTAGAGGCTTATATTGTTTACAATATTTTAAAAAATCTTAAATTATCCGCCGCTTATTCTTTTGCCGATTATCAATATACTTCGTCTGATATTGATCCTGTTTATCTCGATACAGCATATGTGCTGACCAAACCTCCCGCCGACGGGCAGTATTTGCCGGATTCTCCCAAACATCATTTATATGCGGAACTTCTTTATAAAGTTAAAAATCTTAAAATAAGTTTAGCTTCACAATACGAAAGCGAAATAGTGATATATACCGATGCCGATATTTATGCCGGAAAACTTGACCCGGCAATTTACCGCAATATTCAAGACGGATATAATATTTTTAATGCCGAAGTTGCATACGGTTTTAATTTGAAAAAAATTAATGCGGAGTTCAGTATTTCCGTTCGTAATTTTACGGATGTATCTTATATGGCTTTTACCGAACCCGACCCGGACGGTAACTCATACCATCCTGCGCCCGGAAGAGAATTCTTTGCGGCTTTGAAAATAAGGTTCTGATTTTTTGCACTTATACAAATTGCCGGACTTAAACCGCTTTGCGACTTATTGCCCGGCAATTTGTTTTTATCTGTTAAAAAGTAATTCCCTGTATTTTGGCAGAGGCCAAAGTTCGTCGTCAACAATCAGCTCCAGTTTGTCGATATGATATCTTATTTTATCTAAATACGGTTTTACCTTAAATTCGTAATTTTCGATACGTTTTACGCAAGTGTTCAAAATATTTGCTTTTTTTCTTTCTTCGGTCATCTCTTCCGTCAGAATACTTATTTGCGTAGTATGAACGGATATTTTTTTTACCGTTTCTTTACGTCGAGCCGTTAATTTTTTCGATTCATTATCATCTTCGATAATATCTTTTAAATCTTTTATGCTTTTTACAAGTATGTTTTGGTATTTAATTGCTGTCGGAATTATGTGATTTATTGCCAAATCGCCGAGTATTCTGGATTCTATTTGTATTTTTCGAACATATTCGCATATCCTTATTTCGTATCTTGATTGCAGTTCTTTGCTGTTAAGCACATTATTTCTTTCGTATAAATCCGTAGTTTTTTTACTTATAAAAGCTTTGAAAGCTTCGCTTGCCGATTTTATGTTGCTTAAACCTCTTTTTTTTGCTTCTTTTTCCCATTCGGGGCTGTATCCGTTACCTTCGAAGCGAACATCTTTTGATTCCGTTATGTATTTTCTTAAGATTTGCAATATTGCATCATCTCGTTTTATTTTTTTATCGATAAGTTTATCGACTTCTTTTTTAAACCGTTTAAGTCTGTCGGCAACGGCGGTATTAAGAGCAATAAGAGGTCCCGCATTGTTTTCGTTTGATCCTACTGCTCTGAACTCAAATCTGTTTCCCGTAAAAGCAAAGGGTGATGTTCTGTTGCGGTCGGTATTGTCGAGTAATATTTCCGGTATTTTTGCTATGTCGAGTTTCAGGTTCCGGCTTACTTCTTTTGTCTTTTTTTCTTCCGGGATTTTTTGCTCTATTTTGTTAAGCATTTCATCTAACCGGCTGCCGAGGAATACCGATATTATTGCCGGCGGAGCCTCGTTTGCTCCGAGTCTGTGTTGATTTCCGGCAGACATTATTGCGGCACGCAACAGGTCGCTGTGTTCTTTTACCGCCGCAATTATGTTTACTAAAAATGTCAGGAACATCAAGTTTGTTTTAGGGGTATTCCCGGGTTTTAGCAGGTTTATGCCTGTATCGGTTGCCAGCGACCAATTGTTGTGTTTCCCGCTTCCGTTAATTCCCGCAAAAGGTTTTTCGTGAAACAAAACTTTGAAATGATGTTTCTCGGCAACTTTTCTCATTATTTTCATTAAAAGTTGGTTGTGGTCGTTAGCCAAATTTGCTTCTTCGAAAACCGGAGCACATTCAAATTGATTCGGGGCAACTTCGTTGTGTCTGGTTTTAAGCGGTATGCCGAGTTTATGCGCTTCGTTTTCGAAATCTTTCATGTAAGCTATTACCCGCTCAGGAATAGAACTGAAATAGTGGTCGCTCAGTTGCTGGTCTTTTGCGGAAGCGTGCCCCATTAAAGTTCTTCCGGTAAGTATTAAATCGGGTCTTGCTTTAAATAATGCTTCGTCAATTAAAAAATATTCCTGTTCCCAACCTAATGTCGCAAAAACTTTTTTTACCGATTTGTCAAAATAATTACATACTTCGGCAGCGGCTTTGTCTAAGACATTAAGCGATTTCAGCAGAGGTGTTTTGTAATCGAGAGCTTCGCCGGTATATGATACGAATATTGTAGGTATGCACAGTGTTTTATCTATGATGAAAGCCGGTGATGCGGGATCCCAAGCCGTATATCCTCGTGCCTCAAAAGTGTTTCTCAGTCCGCCGTGAGGAAAACTTGACGCATCGGGTTCTTGTTGTACAAGTAATTCGCCGTCGAATGTTTCAAAAGCGTTTCCGCCCGGTTCTATACTGATGAATGCGTCGTGTTTCTCGGCAGTATTGCCCGTAAGAGGGTGAAACCAATGTGTGTAATGTGTTGCACCTTTACTTGTTGCCCATTCTTTCATGCCTGCGGCAATTTGGTCGGCTGTTTTTCTGTTTATTTTACTTCCTGTTTCTATTGAGTTAAGAACATTCTGATATGCTTCTTTAGAAAGATATTTTTGCATTTTCGGCAGGTCGAAAACTTCCGAACCGAAATAATCGGAAACTTTTTCGGAGGGGAATGTTACTTCCGGAACTGTTCGTTCGTTGAGTTTTTCCAGAGCTTTGAAGCGGATGGTTGACATATTGTATTTTTTAAAGTTTGTTTTACAAAAAAATAGTTTTTTCTTCTAAAAAGCAAATAAATCTGATTTGTTATTGTTATTTTTTGTATATTCTGTTTTTATGATTATTGTAAATGTAATGAATAATTTACATTTTTTAAAATATGCGTGTTTTGTTTTTCGGACGGATTTTGTTTAACTTTGAAAAATTGCAGACAGTTATCGTGTTGCTGTTTTATTTTAAACGGAAATAAAGTTTGGCGTATGTCAGTCGGTTAAGATAATGATGCGACGGCTCTAATTATAAAAAAATTAAAATATGAATTTGAATAAGTTTTGGTTGCGAGTTGCCGGAATATCGGGTATTTCGGGAGCATTAATTTTATTTGCGGGAGATATGCTGTTTTATTACGGTCCTTCGAGTATTGATTTGAGAGCAAATATGGGGCATGTGTCGGATTTGAGAATAAAACTCAGCGGTGTTGCGGCATTATTTGCTTCGTGGTTTTATTTGTTCGGATTGATTCAGGTGTATTATGCTTTTAAAACAAGTTCTGCAAAAGCAAGAAATATTGTAATAATATGCTTTGCCGCAATATTAACGGCATACGGTGTTATTCACGGTGCTTATGTTGCAATTGCGGTTTCTTCGAAATTATCTGTTCAGCATAATATTGATATAGATACCGCTACTGCTCTTTCTTTGGAGGTTAATAATTTGATGAGGTTGTTTATTTATCCGATATTTGCCGTTCTTTCTTTTGTTTTTATCAAAGAAGTTTGGAAAGGAAATACTTTATATCCCCGTAAAATTATTTTCTTTTTTCCTCTTATTCCGTTTCTGTTTCATGAGCCGTTAAAACGTATTTTAAGCGGAGGAGCAAGAATTATTATTGCCGGCGGTTTTTTTAATTTAATACTTTTGATTTTTTTTGTTGCTTCTACCGTTATTTTATGGAATAATAATCCGAATTCCGAATAAAACAATCAAGGTTTAAAAAAAATCCGATTTTAATACATATTCGTATCCGATATTAAATGTTTCGCGTGCCTTTTTATTGCTGAAATAAGGTTGCTTATACAATTCCGGAGGTTCTATAAGTATATCGCATTCCGAGATATATGTTTTCCGGTTGTGGTATGTCGAAACATCAAACATACGTGCGGTAAGTTGTTTGAAACTTTTAAATTCTTTGATATGTTGCAGATAAATTAAATTTACGCATATTATTTTTTCGCATTTTCCGAGCAAAGGTTTTACCGGCAAATTATCGATAAGTCCGCCGTCTGTGTATGTAATGCCGTTTATTTCCACGGGTTTCAGCAAAAACGGAACAGATGCCGAAGCAGTTACGACATCAACAAGATTGCCTGTATTAAGATATTCCGCTTTTCCGGTATTAAGGTTTGTTACGCAGGCATAAAAAGGTATTTTTAAATCTTCGATTTTTTTTACCGAGTATGCTTCCGAAAGGACTTTCCTCAGGTTTTTGTAGTTTAATAATCCCTTTTTAAAGAAATTGAATTTTGTGTATGAAAAAAAAGGTTTCCGGGTTTGTCTGACAAATATTTCTTCGGGCGTATAACCGTCGGCAATAAGCGAACCTGCAATTGCCCCGGCACTTGTTCCGGAAATGATATCCGGAAATATACCTTTTTCGTTAAGAGCTTTAATTATGCCGAGATGGGCAAATCCTCTTGCACCTCCTCCGCTGAGAACAAGTCCTGTTTTAAATTTTTTCATTTTCGGTATCCGGTTTTACTGATGCCGTGAAGTTATAAAAAATACTTTATAATTGCGAACTTAAAGAAATCAAATTACTTATTCCGGTAAATACTTTGTATTTTTGCATTTTCAAAATAATGTTTATGGCGGAAGCAAATTTTATAGATTACGTAAAAATACATTGCAAATCGGGAAAAGGAGGCGCCGGGTCGGCACATTTTTACAGAGATAAGAGGACAGCCAAGGGTGGTCCGGACGGCGGCGACGGCGGCAGAGGAGGGCATGTTATTTTGCGGGGAAATCGCCATCGTTGGACTTTACTGCATTTAAAATATCGAAAACACGTAAAAGCCGAATCCGGAGAACCGGGCAGGGCAAATAATAAGTTCGGAGCCGACGGTAAAGACGTTATTTTGGAAGTTCCGCTAGGAACCGTTGCCAAAGATGCCGAAAGCGGCGATGTTTTATTTGAAATTACCGAACATGACGAAGAACGTATTTTGATGAGAGGCGGCAGAGGGGGTTTGGGAAATACTCATTTTAAATCATCAACAAATCAAACTCCGCGCTATGCACAACCCGGAGAGGAAGGAAACGAAGCATGGATAATTTTGGAATTGAAAGTTCTGGCTGACGTAGGGCTTGTAGGGTTTCCGAATGCGGGTAAATCAACTTTATTGTCGGTGCTTTCGGCAGCTAAACCTAAAATTGCCGATTATGAATTTACTACTCTTACTCCTAATTTAGGGATGATAAAATATCGAGAAGGGAAATCGTTTGTTATGGCTGACATACCGGGTATTATAGAGGGAGCATCGGAAGGGAAAGGTTTGGGATTGAGATTTTTGCGTCATATCGAAAGAAATGCGGTATTGTTGTTTATGATTCCTGCCGATTCGGATGATATAAAGAAAGAGTATTATGTTTTGCTTAACGAATTAAAAGCGTATAATCCGGAATTGTTGGATAAAGAGCGGGTTTTGGCAATTACGAAGTCGGATATGATTGATGAAGAACTAAGAGAATACATGAAAAAAGATTTGCCTGATATTCCTTATGTTTTTATTTCGTCTTTTACGCAAAGCGGTCTTACGGAGCTCAAAGATATGCTTTGGCATGCTTTAAATTCTTAATTTTTTATTTTTATTTTTTGAATGCGAAAAATGACGGAATAATTCCTGTTCTGAAAGTATCGAGAATGGTTCCGTTTGACGAATATCTGTAAATATTGCCTCTTTGAATATAATCAACGGCATCCGAAACGTATATATCGGAGTTTGCAGGGTCTGTTCCTAAACCGTAAAATAATTTTCCGTCGGCGGGAATAAAACTATTGCCGGGTAATTTGCCGGAATTAACGGACATTTTATATATTCCTTTGTAATCATCTTCGCCTGATGACCAAGACGAATTTATGAAAAATAACGTATCTCCGGAAGCATTAATTGTTAACCGGGAAGGGGAGGGTTCCAAAGACGGAAATTTAAATATTTTCTCGATACTGAAAGTTTCGGCATCTATTTTTGTGAGTGCGGCAGTATCTTGTCCTCCCGGAATACCGTCAAAACCTCCGTCGGACAAAACCCATAATTTGTTGTTGCAATCGAGGCAAATGCTGTTTGGCTGTTTTGTAACGGTCAGGGAATCGGTCAAAATATCGGTATCTGTATTTATTTTGTATATTTTATCGTTATACGACCAGCCGGTAACGTAAGCAAAGTTTTTGTATAAAGTGATTTGTTCGCTGCCTTTGCCTACGGCAACAGACCCGGTTATTGTAAAATCGGAAGGGTTAATTACGGTAATGTTTGTGTTGTAAAGGTCGGTAACGTAAGCTTTTGTATCGGATATAATGCACATATACCGAGGAGAAGTCAGATTTGATATTGTTGCGATATGTTTAAATGTATTGGTATTTATAACCGAAATTTTTCCCGAATTGTTTATTATAAGAAAAGCAATGCTGTCTTTTATTGCAGCCGACATACATACGTCTCCGAGCGGAAAATCGTTGGCATTGTAGAAAATATCGTTAAGTATTTGTTTGTTTTCGGGGTCGTAAAATGAAAGACTCGCGTTTCCGTATGTATAATTTCCTTCGTTGCAGATAAATACGCCTTCGGATTTGTCGTATTCTTTAACCGGTTCGGGAGAGTCTTGTTTGCAAGAATAAATTGCCGACAAAAATAGTATTGCGCTTACTGTTTTTATAATCAACGTGTTTTTTTTGTTCATAAAATTCGTTTTTTTAAATGGTAAATTTAACAGACAGAAAATATTGTCTTCCGGGCATTGCTCTCCAAAGAATTTCCTGATAGTTTTCGTTCAGCAGATTTTCGATTTTAAATTCAATATCCGTTGTTATTTTTTCTTTTTTAATTTTTTTGCCTGCCGACAAATTTTCCAGATAATATGCCGGCAAAGTATGTCTGTATTCTTCGTTTGACGAATCGGTGTATCTTTTTCCGGTATAAATATGTGACCAGCGAAGATAATATCCTTTAAATTCGCAGTCTGCGGTTATGTTTGCTTTATGTAAAGGGATGTATGTAAGTTGTTTTCCCGCAGATAAATCGTATGTCGTTTTTTCGCTCTCGTCCGTTGTTTTGGTGTATGAGTAGTTTGCTCTTATTTGTGCGGTAAAGTTATTTGTTTTATATTTTTCCGACATGTATATTTCCGCACCTCTCGAGAATACTTTTCGTATGTTTTCCGCAGTCCAATATCCGTATTCTCCGGGTGTCCAAATAATCCAATCGTTTATGTATGATGCAAACAGCGATATGTTTATTTCGGTTTTAAAGATTTTGTTTCCGGAAGTATAAAAATTGAAATCCGTATCGCCGCTTATGCTTTTTTCGGTTTTTAAGTCCGGATTACCTCCGGGAATCCAATATAAATCGTTAAGCGAGGGATTACGAACATTGCGGCTTATGTTTGTTTTAATAATTAAAGGAATATGTCCGGATAGGTCAAACTCCAGACCTGCCGAAGATATAAGAGGCAAAAAATCTTTATCGGTGCGGTTAATTCCGGTAAGTATATATCCGGCGGCGGTTTTATTAAATTGATAATGGGCGGACATAAGAATTTCCGCTGTTTTTCTGTTGCTTCCGTATCCTGTTTGCACAGTGCGGTCGAAATAATGTGCCGTATCATATTTCAGAAGTAATTTGCCTTGCAATACCAGTTTGCTGCTTATTGTCCGGTTAATCTTATATTTTGCAAAAAATTGTTTTGTTTTACTTTCGGAATTTGTATGAAAAAATAAAGATGTTTCCGTTTTGTCTGCCAGTATGTATTTTATGTTTTCGGAAGTAAAACCCGCATTAATTTCTATTTGCGATTTTTTGCCGGATATTTTACAGTTTGCGGAAATTCTTATGTCTTCGTCTTTTTGATTTTCGGTTCTTTCGTTACCGTCGAACGACATAATCGGAGGTATGTTACGGTCGATATATTGCCACCATGCCGAAATATTTAATTGTCCGTTTTTTGAAAAAATAAAAGATGTTTCGTTTAAAACGGCATTTTTGTGATAGTCCGCATTTTTTTGTTTTGTGTAAGAGTTTGTTCCGTCTGCCGTGTTTAAGAAAGTAAAATCGTTGTCTGATTGTTCGTGAAAAAACTTCCATTCGCTGCGAAAAAAATCGTTGCCTGTTTTTATATCCGAAAATGTTTGATATGTATCGTTACTTCCGGCAGTTTGCATTATCGAGAACGAAAAATCTTTGTCGAAATCGGGTTCCGAGATAAGCACTATGCTTCCGCCTAATGCTCCGCTTACCGATTTTAAAGAACTTCCGCCTTTGTCGAGTTCGGCTTTGTCGATAAAGAAAACAGGTATAAGAGAGATATCCGCTTGTCCGAGCATGGGGTTGTTTAGAGAAATATCGTTCCATAAAATTTGTGTGTGCGATGCGCCTGTTCCTCTGAACGAAACAGTAGCGAGAGAACCTTGTCCGTATGATTTTACAAATACCGTTGTTTCGGAAGACAGTAATTCCGACAGCGAAGACATTATGTTCTCGGCTAATACGGCAGAATCGATTTCGTTTATGTTGAATCCTTTGTTTTTTAATAAGCGAGGTTCCGTTATTTTTACTTCGCCGATGTTTATAATTGTGTCGTTGCGGTTTTGCGAAGTTGCAATGCCGAATATTATAATGTATGATAATGTCAGTATCGCTTGTTTCATTTTGCGATGATAAGTTTTTCGGAAGTTACGGTTTCGTTTGTTTCCGTAATTATAAAGTAAATACCTGAAGGCAGAGAAGATACGTCAATTTTGTTTCCGTTGTATTTTACTTTTTTTACGGTGCGACCGTAATTATCGGTTATGGTAATTTCGGCTTTATTTATGTTTTTTATTTCGAAAAAATTATTTGCGGGTACGGGATATATTAAGATTTCGGAGCTTTCGGACTTGCCGATGCTTTCGGGTTCGTAAACTTCTCTTGTAATGCTCGTGCCGATATCCGGATTGTCGGTAAGATATGCCGTTATTGTTAAAGTTCCGGGTTGTGTCAGGTTGAGAATATTGTCTTCGTCGATATATGCTCCGTCCAAATCGAGTTCGGTATTAATGTCATAAGACTGCAAACGTCCTTTGTTAAAAGCGAAAACTTCCAAAGTGTAAGATGTATCGGTATAAAGTTGCGGCGGTAAGTCTTTAATCACTACGGAAAGTTCTGTTCCGGATATGCTTTGGTCGGGCGAGATGTCAACGGCACCGCTTATTTCAGTAGATAATTCTCCAAGCATCATCATATCGGCATTTACGCCGCAATGTACTTTTACGAAATCTATTTCGTCTAAGTCCGCATAATTTCCGTTTTGGTCAACAGCCCATGATATATCGAAAGAGTCTCCTCCCATACCTTCGGTATCGGCAGTATAGGGATTGTCCGGAACGTTTGAATTTATGTCTCCTCTGATTTTGTTGTCGGCATATCCGAAACTTCGGCAGTAAGATTTAATGTTGCCGGGATTTGAAGTATCTACTGAGGCAATTATTTTTGTTCCTTCGAGAGAGTATGCGTTTTGGTCTATATCGGGAAAATATTCTGCTGAAGGGTAGTAAGGTTGCGTGTGGTAGCTGTTTGCGTAAACGAATCCGCTGTTACCCGTATTGTCTGTCCATGCCACGTCGGCAGCTTCTTCCTGCTGAGGATTATTATATGTTATGCCGTAATTATGAATTGTGTTTGAAAAGAAGTAATCGCTTCCGGCAAGTTCGTACCATGTATCGTCCGGCAGTCCGTTGTTGTTTTCGTCTTTCATTACCGATACTATACCGGGTTCGGAGCTTTCGGCTGATGCAGGGTTTCCGAATACGGTAAAATCTATTCCGTAAGGATTTTCAGGGTCGTTTTCTACAGGATTTTCAAATTTAAAGATAATATATCCTCCGAATGCTCCCAAACTTACGATACCGTTTGTTGTTCCGATGATTGACAGTGCGGCGTCAGGGCTTCCGTAGGAGTCGGTATTTATAAATTGCCCCGGTGCGGGAGTATATTCGATAATTCCGGAAATATATTGAGCGTTTATTCGGCAGGCAAATATTACGATAAGCAATATCGTTAATGAAATGTATTTCATTGTTTTCAGATTTTGGTAAAAATGACGGTACGTGATTTTACAGAAAACGGTCGGCAGGCAGGGATGTCGAATTTGCCTGTCTGTTCGCCGCAGACTGCAAAACCGTAATCGACATCGGCAGGTCTTCTGACTTACTTCGTATTTTAAACACCTTCCCGCCTTATTGTTAAAGCAGTGGTATTTTGTTTAAAACATAGAAGCTTACAGCAGCGGGAACTGTTGCCGATTTTCACGGCATTCCCTTTTAACTCCGTAAGGAGACCGTTGTCTTTTGCAAAGATAATATTTTTTATATAAGAAAAATTTATATTAAGTAAAAAACCGGCAAATGTTTTATTTGTTTGCCGGTTTTTTGCATTAATTTGCGAGTATGATTATTTTTTTTTCGGTATAATTATTATTGTTGCGTCGGGATTTCTTTTTTGCAGTAAAGTTTCAAATTCTTTTACTTCGTCTTCCGATATGTTTATATTTTTAGCTCTGAGCATAATTAAATTCGGGAGTCCGATAAGATAATCCAAACTTTTGGCTTTTATTTGAGTGTCGGAGCAATCTATATCTTGTAAACTTTTGACAAGTTGCAAGGGTCTGAGAGAGCTTACTTTTGTTTTTGAGCAGTCTAATCTTTGCAAATTTTTCAGTTTTGACAGCGGGGTTAAGTCGTCTATGTTTGTTTCGCTGCAATTAAGCGAGGATAGTTCCGGCATATAGTTAAGTCCTTCGAGCGAGAATAATGAAATATTTTGCGAGACATCTAAATCCGTAAGGTTTTTTAAGTCTTTTAATATTCTTAAATCGACTATTGTCGTATAGTGCACGTCTAAATTGCGAAGTTTGTCTAAGTATCTTAAAGGCACCAAACTTTTAACCATTGTATTGCCGCAATTTATTTTTTCGAGATTGGTTAATCCTGATAACGGTATAAGCGAGTTTATGTTGTCGTTGTCGGAGCAGTCAATTTCTTTAAGGTTAATTAATCCTTCAATTCCTTCCAGACTTTTAAGTCCGCTGTTTTTTGCTTTTATTATTTCGAGAAGTTGTAATGCTTCCGCCGGTTTGAGACTTTCTATCTGCTTATTGTTTTCAATATCGAGGAAAACCATTTTGCCTATTTCGGTAAGTTGTTCGTCGGTAGGCGTTACGTCTTTGCCTTTGAAGTGTTGTTTTTGTATTACTTTTTTCCATGCCGGCGACAGACTGTTCCACCATTCGCGATTGGTTGATTGGGCATTTGTTTCGCTTAATGCGGATATTAAAAATATTGCCGAAAAAAGGTATTTGTAAAATGTATTCATGTGTTTTGATTTTTTAGGGTTAAAAAAAAGGTTTATAAATTATCTGTATTCGAGTAATGCTTCCAATTTTCTTCCGTATCCGTCGTCAAACGAAATAACGGACGGGTAAAAATCGCTTTGCAAATCGCGTGATTCTATTCTGAATGTTACAACGGGTGCGGAGTTATCTTTACTTGACCATATTTCAAATTCCAGTATGTCTCTGTTATAAATGCCGTCGAACCAGTATAAATTGTGTGTCAGGGAAAAAGTTACGGGAAAAGATTCTGTGTATTCCGTATGTCTGCTTTCTTTTTCTTCGTGTCCGGCATACCAAACAACCACAAAAACATCTTCTCCTAAGTATGTGTCAGGCAGCCAAACGGTAACTTCGTCTATTAAAATATCGTCGGGCGGAGGTTTTATTGTTATTTGTTTTGAGAATTTAGAAGTGTCTCCGTTGCAAATTGCATTAAGAAGGCATGTGTATGTGCCTTGATTTTCGTAAATATGCGAGGGGTTTTTTTCTTCGGAAGTTTCTCCGTCGCCGAATTCCCAAAGGAATGATGTTGCGTATTTTGAGTAGTTTTGAAATTCGATGAAGGCGGGCATAAACAGGGAGTCTGTTTTTGATGCATAGTCCCAATCGGAGAATACTACCGTAGAATCACCGGTAAGGTAAAGCGTTTTTGATTTGGAGTCTGATGCTTTGTTTTGCACGACTGATAAGTTTACTTTGTAAATGCCCGGTTTTTCGTATATGTGAACCGGTTTAAATTCCGATGATGTTTCTCCGTCGCCGAAATCCCATGTATATTTTAAGTCTTTTACTCCGTGTTCCGCTTCGGCATAAAAATATACAACATAAGGTGCGCTGCAATTTTCTACACTGTCAATAATATCGAATATTTCTGCATTGCCTTTGCAGCTTGTCAGTGAAGTTACGGTAAAGACAAATAATATTAATCCGATAATAAATATTACGAAATGTTTACCGGGTTTGTAAGTTTTCATTTGATTAAGGTCTTTAGGTTTAATACTTTGTAAAGATACAAAAAAAGAACCGAAATCAAATTTGAGTCGGAAAAAACAGTAATTTTTTTTTAAACATTAAACCGAATATTAAGAATATCACCGTCTTGCACCACGTAATTTTTTCCTTCTATCCGGAATTTACCTTTTTCTTTGCATTTTTGTTCTCCTCCGAGTTCGATAAAGTCGTCGTAATGCATTACTTCGGCACGGATAAAACCTTTTTGCAAATCGCTGTGTATAACGCCGGCAGCTTCAGGGGCAGTCATGCCTTTTTTAAGAGTCCATGCTCTTATTTCTTTAGGTCCTACGGTAAAAAATGTTTGGAGATTAAGTAATTTAAAAGCTGCTCTTATTAATTTATCCACTCCGGGTTCGTTCAGCCCGGCATCTTCCAGAAATTCTTTTCTTTCTTCGGGAGTTTCCAACTCGGCTATATCCGCTTCTAAAGCGGCTGCGATAATTAAGATTTCCGTGTCTTGGTCTTTAAGGGCTTCGAAAACGGCTTCGGTATATTTGTTTCCGTTAACGGCAGATGCTTCGTCAACGTTGCAGACATACATCACGGGTTTTACCGTAAGCAGATTCAGGTCTTTTATGTATTTTTTGTGTTCTTCTTTAACGGGAGCCGAGTATGCGGGTTTAAAATTTTCGAGATGTTCTTTGTATATGTTTAATGTTTCGAGAGCTTTTTTTGCTTCTTTGTCGCCTGATTTTGCAACTTTTTCGAGTCGTGCTATTTTTTTTTCGATTGATTCTAAATCTTTGACCTGAAGTTCGAAGTTGAGTATTTCCATGTCTCTTACGGGATCTACCGAACCTTCTACATGCGGCAGGTTGTCGTTGTCGAAACATCTTAAAACATGTATTAAGGCATCGGTATTTCGTATGTCTCCCAAGAATTTATTTCCGGTGCCTTCTCCTTCGCTTGCTCCTTTGGCGATTCCCGGCACATCGGTAATATCTACGACTGTTTGAATTATTTTTTCGGCAGGTTGAATTTTTTCGAGTTCGTATAATCTTTGGTCGGGAACTTTAATTGTTCCGAGGTTTGATTTGTCGGTGCTGAAACTGAAATCCGTAACTTCGGCTTTTGTTTCCGAGAAACAATTGAATATGGTTGTTTTGCCTATGTTTGTGAGACCTATTATTCCGCATTTTAAAGCCATGTCATTAATGTTTTATTTATTAGGGGTGCAAAATTAGTCAATTATTCCGGAATATTGAATTTTCGTTTTTAAGTTTGCTTAATGAATTAATTTGAAAACTTTAAAAAATCATCTTAAATTTATTACTTTTGCGAAGAATTTGAAAATTATAAAAAATAAGATATAATGATTGAACAATATTTGAAACATGAAGCAGAGAGGAATGCCATGGGTATTCCCGCCTTACCGTTAAATTCGGAACAGACTGAAGATTTATGCCGTTTGCTTGAGAATCCGCCTGCAGGTAAAGAAGATTTTTTGATGCATTTATTTACGGAAAGGATATCTCCGGGAGTTGACCCCGCTGCAAAAGTTAAAGCTGAATTTCTTCATGAAATAATTAAAGGAGAAAAGGAATCTCCTCTTATATCGAAGAAAAAAGCCGTTGAGATTTTGGGTACAATGTTGGGCGGTTATAATGTTGCTCCGTTAATAGATACTCTTAATAACGAGGAACTTGCCGATGATGCCGTAAAATCGTTAGGGCAAACTACTTTTGTTTATGATGCTTTTGATACTGTTGCCGAGTTGTCGAAAACTAATCCTTATGCCGAGAAAGTTTTAAAGTCTTGGGCAAATGCCGAATGGTTTACTTCTAAACCTGCTTTGCCCGAAAATATAAAAGTTAAGATATTTATGGTTGAGGGAGAGACTAATACCGATGATTTATCGCCGGCGAGCGATGCTTGGAGCCGTTCGGATATACCGCTTCATGCTTTATCGATGTTGAAAGCCCGAAAACCCGGAAGTTTGAAAGAAATTGCCGAATGGCGTTCTGCAGGTTATAAAGTTGCGTATGCCGGCGATGTGGTAGGAACCGGTTCTTCCCGTAAATCTGCAACAAACAGTGTTTTGTGGCATATGGGAGAAGATATACCTTTTGTTCCCAATAAGAGGAGAGATGCCGTAGTAATAGGCGGTGTTATTGCTCCGATATTTTTTAATACCGTTGAAGATTCCGGCGGTTTGCCTATTGTTGCCGACGTAACGAAATTAAATCACGGAGATGTTGTAAATATTGATACCGTAAAAGGAGAAATTCGTTCGGAAAGCGGGGAAGTTTTATCGAGATTTTCGTTAAAGCCCGATACTCTTGCGGACGAATTCAGGGCAGGGGGTCGTATTCCGTTGATAATAGGCAGGAAATTGACCGCAGATGCGAGAGCTTTTTTTGGTATGGAAGAAGCCGATATTTTTGCGAAACCCGTAAATCCCGTTCCTAAAGCCGGACAGGCATATACTTTGGCTCAAAAGATTGTAGGTAAAGCGTGCGGATTGGATGGTGTATTGCCGGGAACAGCCGTAGAGCCCGTTATGACTACGGTAGGTTCTCAAGATACGACCGGACCTATGACTGCGGACGAGATTACGGAATTGGCATGTTTGAAATTTCAGACACCTTTGTTTATGCAGTCTTTTTGCCATACTGCCGCTTACCCTAAAGAAACGGATACAAAAATGCATCAAATGTTGCCTAAATTTATTACCGAAAGAGAGGGAGTTTCTTTATTTCCGGGTGACGGCGTAATTCATTCGTGGTTAAATCGTATGTTGTTGCCCGATACCGTAGGAACGGGAGGAGATTCTCATACAAGGTTTCCGATAGGAATATCTTTTCCTGCCGGTTCGGGTTTGGTTGCTTTTGCCGGAGCATTGGGCAGAATGCCTTTAGATATGCCCGAATCCGTTTTGGTTAAGTTTAAAGGAAAAGCAAAACCCGGTATTACGTTGCGCGACATTGTGAATGCAATACCTCTTAAAGCCATAGAACTCGGATATTTGACGGTAGAGAAAGAAAATAAGAAGAATATCTTTAACGGCAGAATACTGGAAATGGAGGGTATGCCGGATATAACCGTAGAACAAGCGTTTGAGCTTACCGATGCTGCTGCCGAAAGGAGTGCCGCCGCCGCTACTTATAAGTTGTCCGAGGAATCGGTGGCAACTTATTTGAGGTCTAATGTTGCACTTTTGCGAAAGATGTTAAAAGACGGCTATCAGTATGCTCCGACTATTGAAAGACGTATTGAAGCCATGGAAGAGTGGCTTAAAAATCCTAAGTTGCTTTCGCGTGACGAAAATGCGGAGTATGCTGCGGTTTTGGAGATTGATTTATCCGAAATTAAAGAACCTGTTGTTGCTTGTCCTAATGATCCGGATGATGTTAAATATATTTCCGAAGTTGCCGGAACACCCGTTCAAGATGTATTTATAGGTTCTTGTATGACGAATATAGGTCATTACAGAGCTGCATCGAAGATATGGGAAGGTTTTGAAAGGAATGCGGAAGTGAGGACATATATAGTTCCGCCGACAAGGATGGATCAGGCAAAATTAAAGTCTGAAGGGCAGTTTGCAAAGTTTAATAAGATAGGAGCCAGAATAGAGATACCGGGATGCTCGATTTGTATGGGAAATCAGTTGAGAGTTCCTGACGGAGTAACGGTATTCTCTACATCGACGCGTAATTTTGATAATCGTATGGGTAAAGGAGCTCAGGTGTATTTGGGGTCAGCCGAGATGGCGGCAGTAGTTTCCGGTTTGAACAGAATACCTGCTCCCGAGGAGTATTTCGAATATTATGAGAAATATGTAAAACCGGCAGAGGGCGAAGTTTATAAATATCTTCAGTTTGATGAAGATTCTGATTTCGATAAAGTTTATCGTCGTCGCGATATATAAAACAAGACAGTTTATTGTTTGACTGTCCGGAAATGTGTATTTGCATCTTCGGACAGTTTTTTTATGTTGTATATTCGGGTAAGTTATATGTTGTTTATATGCGAATATATTTTTTTAAGACATCTATGAGTACTTCTTTTTTTATGGGTTTTGTGATATAATCGTTACATCCTGCTTTTATGCTTGTTTGTTTTTCGTTTTCGAATGCGTAAGCCGATTGTGCAATTACCGGTAAATCGGGGAATAATTTTTTGATTTCTTTTACGGCATAATTTCCGTCTTTTCCGGGAAGTTGTATGTCCATTAAAACTAAATCGAATTTAATTTTTTTTACGGCATTTATTGCTTCTTTTGCGGTGCTTACATGTTGCGGGATTACGTCGTAATCTTTCAGCACTTCGGAAAGATATGCGAAGTTAAGAGGGTCGTCTTCCACTATCAATATTTTTTTACCTCTCAGATTGATATTTTGTTTTACCGTATGTTTTGATTTTTTAATTTTTGCTTTTTTCAGAGGTACCGTAAATTTGAATACGGAACCTTTTCCTTCTTCCGATTCTACCCATATTTTGCCTCCGAGCAGTTGCGTGCATGCTTTTGATATTGATAATCCCAGACCGGTGCCTCCGTAGAGTCTTTCGGTATTTACGGTTGCTTGATTAAAACGTTCGAATATTTCTCCGAGTTTGTTTTTCGGTATTCCTATGCCGGTATCTTTTACAAAAAATGTTATGAATTGTTTGTCGGCAGTATATCCGAATTCCACATATCCTTTTTCGGTAAATTTGAGAGCGTTATTTATAAGGTTTGATAGTATTTGTTTCAATCGTGTTTCGTCTGTCAGGATTACCAAGTCTTTTTTTGTTTCGGGGATGCTTAGTTTCAGGTCTATGTGTTGTTGTTTTTTTTCTGTTTTGTAAGAGTGAAAAAAAGAATACAGTTCTCTTAGTGTTTTGTTGATATTTACCGGAGTTTTTATTATTCTGAATTCTCCGGCATCTAATTTTGATATGTCTATTATGTCGTTTATTATGTTCAGCAGATGATTTCCGCTTCGGGTAATTATTTCGGTGTATTCTTTAATCTTTTCTCTTGAGATGTCCGGAAAATTGAGAAGTTGTGCAAATCCGAGTATTCCGTTCATCGGTGTTCTGATTTCGTGCGACATATTTGACAGAAAAGCCGATTTCAGTTTGTTGCTTTCTTCAGCTTTTTCTTTTGCAAGCATTAGTTCTTCGTTAAGAGCGAGCAGTTTACGTCCGGTTTTTTTGAGTTCTTCGTTAAGTGTTTGATATTCTTCGTTTTGAGCTTCTATTTCTTTGTTTTTTTCCATAAGCAGTTTTTCTGCTTTTTTTCTTTCGGTAATATCTACGCTCAGTGTCAGGATTAATTGTACTTCTCCTTTTTCGTTTTTGATTGGTTGCCCGGCTCTTATTACATATATTTCGCTTTTGTCTTTTTTTATAAGTCGCATTTCGGCGTATTGTTTTTTTCCTTTTACCAGAAGCGGGAATTTTTTTTCGTATAGATGCATGTCATCCGGATGGATGATTTTTGAGAGATGTTGCCCTATGAGTTTGTTTGCTTTATATCCTAACATCTTTGCCGTTCCCGGACTTATGTCCGTAATTATTCCTTTCGGGTTTACTACTTCTGCTCCGTAGGGCAGGAGTTCGAACAGTATTCGATATTTTTCTTCTATGTTTTTTATGTGTTTTTCGGCAATTGTTTTTTCGCTGATATCACGGGATACTGTATGTATAAAACTGTTATTGCCTATTTTAATGAGTTTTGCCGATATTTCCGCCGGAAAAGAAGTTCCGTCTTTTTTCAGGTGTGACGATTGAAAGGATATTCGTTCTCCTGTCATCAATTTTTTTGAAAGTTTTAAATATTCGTTTTTATTTTTTCCCGAAAAGATTTTATCTATTCCCGTTCCCGTAAGTTCACCTTTTTTATAGCCGAGAGCTTTAAGTGCCGCTAAATTTACGTCGTTTATAACCGGCGGTGCTCCGGGGTTTAGTTTCAGAAGCATCATGAAGTCTGCGGCATTGTCGAATATTTCTCTGAATTTGCGTTCGCTTTCTCCGAGTGCCGTTTTTAATTTTTCTTCTTTGGATATATCATGCATTATGCATATTAAGGTATTATCCGACAGTTTTTTTGATATCATTTCGACTAAAATGACATTCCCGTTTTTTTGTTTCAGGTATCTGTTGCTTTTTACGGATTGTCCTTGTAATACGAGGTCAAATCTGAGAGGTTTTTTAAGTAATTCGCTTTCGGGAAATAAATCTGAAATATTCATTTGCATCAGTTCTTCTTGGGAGTATCCGGTAAGTTTTGATGCAAATTTGTTTACGAGTATGAGGTTTCCGTTTTGGTCTCCTTTGAGGAGTACGTCTGTTTCTTGATTTATGAGCAGTTCGTAGTCGTCATCGCTTAAATCGGTTACAGGGCTGAAATATTTTGAGTGGATGTTTTTTTGCAGTTCTTCATTTTTTTGTTGCAATTTTTCTATTACGGAAATAAGTTCATCTTTTGTTTTTGTTTTGAGATTTTTCATGTCAGGCAGAGATAATGTTCGCAAAAATGTTTAAAAAAGAAGATGCAACAAAAAAGCAATAAATGTGTATATGTAACAAATATACAAAATGAAAACTTAACAGAGAATTTATTTTTGTGAAATGGTAATAAATGTTAGTGAATGATTACGGCGGAATGTTTTAATTTTTATTTCGGGCTCGGTTTTGTCGGAAAAAGCTGTTCGAAGATTTTATTTGCATGTTTTTCGAACAGCTTTTATTTTTTAAGCGTTTTATATAAATCTTTTATTTTTCCATTGAGTAAGAAGTTTTTCGGCACTCGGGAAGCATAGATATATTAAAAGCCCGGTTGAGATTAACGGTGCGGGTAAGAACATTGAGAAGCGGTGTACTTCCATGATATTTACTATTGCCAATGTGTATCCTCCGGTCATTGACATTATTGCGGCGGCAATGCCGAGGGGTATTGTGTATGTTTTTCGGGTGAGTACTCCGAAACTGGCAATCAGCCATGCTGCCGATGCGAACCATGTAACAGCAAATACTACCGCATACATTCCTTTCCATACATCGTTGTATGTTGTAGTTTGGTATTTTGATATAATTGCAACTCCGTTTACGTAGCTCAGTACGTAGGCCATTCCGGCAATAAACAGGAATATGAGAACTTTTCTGTTTACTTTTCCTATGTACATTATGCCGAACCATAGAATTGTTGCGATAATGAAAACAGGCATTGTGGCAGCCGGCAGGTGTATGCTTTTTGCGGGTATTGTCGGGAAGAAACCTGCAAGCATTTGTAATGCCGCCGCAATTTTTCCGTATCTCCAACTCCATTCTTTGTTTTTAATAAATCCGTAGAGGACGGCTCCCCAAAGACCCGATGCTCCTATTCCTAACCATCCCAGCATAGAGTAAGTTATTTTTACCGCAAGTGCTTCGTCCGGTCTTGGCGGAATACTGCTTATTTTTCCGTTAACTACGGTCATGTAATTTTCTGCGAGCAGATAAAATAATAACAGTCCTGTAAAGATTCCGATTACGGAGATAATGATTCCTAAATACTTGTCTTTTTTCATGATATTATGTTTTAATTGTTAGTTAGTGTTAACTAACTAAGATGAATAAATAAATTGTTTAATATTAATTAATTGTATAAATTAAGTTTTGTTTTAAACAAATGTACGACAAATAAAAGAGTTTTTCAAGTTTCTGAAATTTGTGAAATCTGTTTAAGTGTAAAGTTTATTAAGTGGTTAAAATCCTAAATAATGCTCTAATGCTTTAAATAATAGGGAACAAAAGGTATTAAAAATACGGTGCTTATTAAAGTATAAAACCGGAAAGTTGTTGTATAACATTTAAATAAAATGTTTTTATTTCGTAAGGTAAGAATTTTGATAAGATTTTTTATAAAAAAACACACTTCTCAGAGAAAAGAAGTGTGTTTTGTACCTGAGGCCGGGATCGAACCGGCACGACATTGCTGTCATTGGTGTTTGAGACCAACGCGTCTACCAATTCCGCCACTCAGGCATTGATTAACAGAGGTTGCAAAATTATTTAAATGTTTTTTATTGCAAAAATTATTTTATTAATTTACGAATAAAAGTTTTGTAACATAAGTTTGAGTGCCGTCGGAGTTTGAACAGAAAACAAGATATACTCCGGTATTTACTTTTCTGCCGTCAAATGTTTTACCGTCCCATATTGCTTGTCCGCCGAGGGCTGTTGTTTCGTAAACGATGTTTCCGGATATATCGGTTATTTTTACGTTTACGTCTCGAGCAAGTCCGGTTACGGTAATTTTTCCTTTATATCCGGGTCTTACGGGATTCGGGAATACATATACGTTTTTAAAAATATTATCCGCATCGGTAGCTTCGGCTCTGAAAGACATTATTCCTATGTCGGTAAGGAAAAAGACTTCTCCGGTTTTGCCGTTTACGGTAATGTCGTTAATATTATCGGATATTAACGGGCTGTTATATTTGTCGAAATGATAAATTTCTTCTTTTCCGTTGTCGGAAACCAGAAAGACACCCGAATTAGCCGTTGCTATCCATTTTCTGTTTGCTCCGTCAGTTTCTATGTCATTTATTATGTCAGTACTTAAAAGATATTGTTCGGTGGTATCTTTTCCGTAAGATGTAAGTTGTATTCTTTCCGCAAAAAAATTATCATCGAAAACTTCGTCAGGATTGTAATATACTACTATGCCGTTTCCCGTACCCATCCAAATGTTGTTGTTCAAATCTTCCGTTAAAGCTGTTATTTCCGTAGAAATTTGTTCTCCTTCGCTTGTTTGCGGATATATTATTTTATGGCGGTCGTCGTCGGGGTTGAGCGGTGTATTGTTGTCGTCGAATACCAGCATTCCTTTTCCTAAACCGAGTTCGACCCATTTTATATTACCGGTTGTGGTATAAATATCTTCGACGTAATCGTTTGTGATACTTCCTCCGAAGTTGTAACTTTTCCATTGTCCGTCTTCTGTTTTTACCGAAACCGGTTCTCCCACGCCTTGGTTTGTTACCCAAAGGTTGTTGTTGAGGTCGAAAGTTACTCCGTATATTCTGATATATCCGTAGTCGTATCCGGGTATTGCTTCCAATGTACTGTTAAGGTTATTGTATGCATTTGTCCAAGTATTGTCGTTAAATTCGAATATTCCGTATCCCCATGTTCCGAAAAACAGGTTGTTTTTATTTTTCGGGTTTACCGCAACAGAGAAGAAGTTACGTGCCGTATCCGGAGATATTCTGTATGTTTTCCATTCGTTGTTTTCGAATATGTTGTAAACGGGAGTGTACCATCCGGTAGCTTTTATGTTTCCGTCGGTTGTTATTACTTTGTTGTCGAAAGAAACGGCTTTTGCCGTATAATTGTTAAACGGTCCGTTAGGATAAACATAGTTTGTTTGTTTGTTGTCGTTTTCGTAAACCAGACCGAAACTGTAATCGGCAATTATGAGGTTGCCGTTTTTGTCGAGTAATGCGTCGTTCATGTATAAATCCGGCCGGTATCCGGAAAAGTTGTATGTGTCGAATGTTCTTGTAAGATTTAAGGATGTATCGAATATTTTTATTTCATGTCGCATTGTAAGTATTATGTTTTTTTCGGAAGAACGTATTGAGCAAAGTTCTTCGATGTCATTGCCGAAGAGTTCCCATGCGCCGTCTTTTTTTATGTAAAGAGTATCGTTTCCGGTCGCGGGATTTATTTGGTTTGTTATTATGTATTTGTCGAAAGTTTCTACCATATTGTATTTACTGTCGTTATCGGGTATATCCGGAACAAGGTTCCAATTTCTGTAATCCGCAAGATTGGAGTTTGTGAAATCGGCAAATAATAAACCTTCGTCGGTTGCCGCATATATGTATGTTTCGTCGAAAGCTATATCGTTTACTTTAACGTAAGATGCGTTGTTGCCGATAAACCAGGTATCTTTAAATTCCAAGTTTTCCATATCCAGAAGAACGATACCGAATCCGCAGGCAAGATAAGCGGTATTTCCGGCAAAAGTAATGTTGTATATTGTTTTGTCAGTGCTTATTTGCTTTCGTTTTATTTCCGAGAAGTTGTATATTGTATTGTTTTTAAGTATGTCGATATTTGAATTTTTGTATGCGATTAAAAGAGCTTTTTGATTACTGTTCCATGCTGTTGTTTGTATTTCGGCATCGGAATATCCTTGTATTTTAGTTAATTTTTCGATTGTTTTTTCGTTTTTGTCGAACGACCACACGGCAATTTCTCCGGCAATATATATTTTGTCTTCTGCATCGGCAACATAAAGAGCTTTTTTATAGGAAAAATGATCTCGCCATGTGCCTACCGGAATTTGAGCCGGTATTTTAAGTGATACTTGGGTTATAATCAGTAACAGTATTGCTTTTTTTATCGGGTTCATAATGTTTATATTCCGAGATGTCAATGTTTTAACGAAAATTTATTGTCTAAATTGCCGTATGTTTTCCAAGAAATTAATAAGTTTCTGAGTAGCAAGGGCTCTGTGGCTTATTTTATTTTTTTCTTCGGGCAGCATTTCGGCAAATGTTTTGTTAAATCCGTCGGGTAAAAATATAGGATCGTATCCGAAGCCCGATTTTCCTCGTTTCTTGTCGATAACAGTTCCGTTTATAATACCCTCGAACAAATATTCTTTATTGTTTATTATTAGAGAAATTACGGTTTTAAAACGGGCTTTGCGATTTTTAATTCCTTCTAATTTTTGTAATACTTTTTTTACGTTATCTTCGAAAGAGCAATTTTCTCCGGCATATCTTGCCGAATATACGCCCGGTTCGCCGTTGAGAGCTTCTATTTCTAATCCGGTATCGTCGGCAAAGCAGTTTTTTTTATATTTATCGTAAATATAATGTGCTTTTTGAGAAGCATTCCCTTTAATGGTTTTTTGAGTTTCCGGTATTTCTTCAAAACAGTTTATATCGTTAAGACTTAGTATCTTGAATTTGTTATTAAGTATTTTTTTTACTTCTTCGAGTTTATGTTTGTTGTTTGTTGCAAATACAAGTTCCATAACATTTTTTTTAGTATTTTAAATGCCCGTATGCCCGAATCCTCCGGTTCCTCTTTCGGTTTCGGTTAGTGTTTCGACTTCAGTAAGTTCAACTTTTTCGTATTTTGATATTATCATTTGGCATATACGTTCTCCGTCTTTTACGGTAAAATCTTTATCGGAAAGGTTTATCAGTATAACTCCTATTTCTCCTCTGTAATCGGCATCAATGGTTCCCGGAGCGTTTACTATGCTTATTCCGTGTTTGTATGCGAGTCCGCTTCTCGGTCGTATTTGAGCTTCGTATCCTTCCGGAAGTTCTATAAAAAGCCCTGTTTTTATTAGCTTTCTTTCCAGAGGCTTTAATGTTACGGGCTTGTCGATGTCGGCTCTTAAGTCCATACCTGCCGACATTCGAGTTTCATAAGCGGGGAGGTTGTGTTTTGATTTATTTACTATTTTTATTTTCATATTTTTATTGATTTTTAAAGTTCCGAATATTATAAAAAAAATTTTATAAAACCGAATGAATTTACGTTATTTGTTTTTTATTTTAAATCATATAAAAACTGAATAATAATGACAGAGAAAATTAAACAATCGTTAAGAGACTCTAAAGGTGCTCGTTGGCTGGCATTGGGAATTCTTTCTTTTACAATGTTTGCCGGATATTTATTTACGGAAATTATTTCTCCCATAAAACCTTTGCTTGAATCAACCTACGGTTGGACCAGTTCCGATTTCGGGACGGTTGTAAGTGCATACGGTTGGTTTAATGTATTTTTTCTTGCACTGATATTTGTCGGAATATTGCTTGATAAATTCGGTATTCGTTTCAGCACTATGAGTTCTGCCGGAATTATGGTATTGGGTGCATTGATTAAATATTACTCTTTTGCGGGTAATTTTGATCCTCAAGCAACAATTTTAGGAATGAATATTCGTGTGTTTTATGCTTCTATCGGATATGCCTTGTTCGGAGTAGGGGTAGAATATGCCGGTATAACGGTATCAAAAGCGGTTGTAAAATGGTTTAAAGGAAAAGAAATGGCTTTAGCCATGGGAATGCAGGTTGCGATAGCACGCTTGGGATCTTTTGTACCTTTGGCTTTCGGAGCCAAAATTGCAAAAACAATAGATATTCCCAATTATATTTTGTTGGGTGTAGTTTTTTTGGTAATAGGTTTAGTTGCTTTCTTTGTTTATAATACTATGGATAAGAAATTAGATAAGGAAATAGGAGTAAGTGAGGAAAAAAGCGACGAAGATGATTTTAAACTTTCTGATTTAAAAGAGATATTTTCAAATCGGGCATTTTGGTATATTGCAATATTATGTGTGTTGTTTTACGGAGCAGTTTTTCCGTTTTATAAATACGGACCGGATTTAATGGTTAATAAATTCGGAGTTCCTGATGATTGGGCAGGTTTAATTCCCAGTTTAGTTCCTTTCGGAACAATATTTTTGACTCCGTTTTTCGGCGGAATATACGATAAAAAAGGGAAAGGTGCTACAATTATGATTATAGGAGCAGTTATGTTGATTATTGTACATGTAATTTATTATTTACCTTTTATTACTAATCTTTATGTTGCCGTTGCTAATGCAATTTTACTCGGAATAGCATTTTCTTTGGTTCCTTCTGCAATGTGGCCTTCGGTTCCTAAAATTATTCCGGAGAAACAGCTCGGAAGTGCTTATGCTGCCATATTTTATATACAAAATTGGGGGCTGATGGGAATACCGTTTGTTGTAGGAAAAGTTTTAGATAAAACAAACCCGAAAGTTGTTCAAGCTATAAAAGATTTAAATGCCGAATTAACCGCCCAAGGATTAACTCCCGACCAAATTCAGAGTAAGATTACCGAGCTTAAAGCAGCAGGAGAATTTCCTCTTTATAACTACGAAACGACTTGGTTAATTTATGTAGGGTTAACTGTTTTGGCATTGGTATTTGCATATCTTCTTAAAGTTGAAGATAAGAAAAAAGGTTACGGGTTGGAATTACCTAATATTGAAAAATAAAATAAAAAATATTAAAAAACCGCTTGTTTATTTGCAGGCGGTTTTTAATTTTGCGGAAAAATGATCCTTTAGCTCAGTTGGTTTAGAGCGCTTGCTTGACAGGCAAGAGGTCGGCAGTTCAAATCTGCCAAGGATCACTTAAAAAAAGACTTGCGTATATGTTTATGCAGGTCTTTTTTTTTGATATAATTTATTTTTTTGTCTGAAATTAAAAAGCGGTTTATGTGTTTTATAATAGTAAATTTACTTTTTTTTATCACGTTTCTAATATCTATATTTGCATATGTTTAAATTTTATTTTTAAATCTAAAAATCAGTAGGTTATGTTTATTTTAATGGTTGTTATTTTTATTCTGGGGTATATTATGATAGCATTGGAGCACCCTATAAAAATTGATAAAGCGGCTTCCGCTTTGCTTATGGGGGCTGTATTGTGGGCAATATACGCATTCAACGGACAAGAAATTTTGAGCTTGGGATACAGTCGTGCATGGCAACATTTCAGCGAAATGAACCCGGAATTATCCGGAACGGCAGAAGGGATAAAAGAATTTATAACTAAGCATGATGTTATGGAACATCTTGCGGATATATCGACTATACTTTTCTTTTTGCTCGGTGCAATGACTATAGTAGAAATAGTTGACCAGCATGAAGGATTTAAAATTATTACCGACAGAATTAAGACCACCAAAAAAGTGAAATTGTTGTGGGTCTTGAGTATTCTGACTTTTTTTATGTCTGCTGTTTTAGATAACTTAACAACAACAATTGTTATAATAGCTTTATTAAGAAAATTGGTTGACGATAAACAAACAAGATGGTTTTTTGCGGCAATGGTTGTAGTAGCCGCAAACGCAGGAGGAGCTTTTTCTCCTATCGGAGATGTTACAACCATTATGCTTTGGATAGGAGGGCAGGTTACCACGGCTAATATTATAATGAAATTGTTTATTCCGAGTTTATTTACAATGATAATACCGTTGCTTCTTTTATCATTTACTTTAAAAGGAGAAGTAACCAGACCCGAAAACGTGCCTGCCGGTGAAGATGAAGTTACCACTACACCTAAACAACAAATTATAATGCTTGTAATGGGAGTATCCGCTTTATTGTTTGTGCCGGTTTTTAAAACAGTAACTCATTTACCTCCTTATCTCGGAATGCTTCTAGGACTGAGCATTATTTGGATAGCAACGGAAATCATGCATAAAAAAGCCAAATCTAATTATGAAGGAGATTTTAAATTGTCGGTAAATACTATTCTTACAAGAGTAGATGTACCTACAATTTTCTTTTTCCTCGGAATATTAACCGCCGTTGCAGCTTTAGAATCGGCAGGACATTTAGATTTGCTTGCAACATCTCTTAAAGACTGGGGACTCGGAGTATATCCCGTTGCAATTATTATCGGATTACTGTCATCAGTTGTGGATAACGTTCCGTTGGTAGCAGCTTCAATGGGTATGTATCCGATAGATCCTTTTCATGTTCAATATATGCAAGACGGAATATTTTGGGAATTAATTGCTTATACGGCAGGAACCGGCGGAAGTATTTTAATTATCGGCTCTGCTGCCGGAGTTGCGGCAATGGGTATGGAAAAAATAGATTTTATTTGGTATATGAAGAAAATAAGTTTGTTGGCTTTACTCGGATTCTTTGCCGGTGCGGGAACTTATTATATTCAAGAGATGTTTATGCAGGAAGGACTTGAAGCAAAAATTATTTCTTTTGATAAAATACCGGCTAAAGCACAAGAAAAAATAACAGCCGACTTTTCCGATTATACCGTAAAAGATGTAGAAAAATATATTGAGGGAGGAAAAGAACTTGTCGGATATGTTGTTGAAGCCGAAAAAGACGGAAAGCTATATGATATTCGGTTTGATAAAGACGGAAAATTTATGGAAGTTAAAGATGACGTAGAATCTCCTCACGAGTTAAATTAAGAAATTTTTTTACAGATATTTACTGCGAGCATTATGTTGTGTAATGCTCGCTTTTTATTTATTTAGTTTTATATTTGCAATCGAACATTTAAGAAAAAATGATTTACGTAAAAACAAAAGAAGAAATAGAATTAATGCGCGAAAGTGCATTGGCGGTATCAAGAACTTTAGCATTAATAGCCGAGTATATAGACGAAGGAGTTACTACCGGCAGATTAGATAAACTTGCGGAAGAATTTATAAGAGACAACGGCGGCGAACCCTCATTTAAAGGGTATCACGGTTTTCCGGCTACATTATGTATGTCTGTTAACGAAGAAGTAGTACACGGTATTCCGGGTAAATATGCTCTAAAAAGCGGAGATGTTATTTCTGTTGATTGCGGAGTATATAAAAACGGGTTTCACGGAGATCATGCTTACTCTTTTAAAATAGGAAATGTAAAACCCGAAGTTTCAAAATTACTGAAAATTACCAAAGAATCTTTATATAAAGGTATAGAAGCGGCAAAAACAGGAAACAGAATCGGAGATATAGGATTTGCAATTCAAGATTATGTCCGGAAACACGGTTACTCGGTGGTCAGAGAACTTACGGGGCACGGTTTGGGGCGAGAGCTTCATGAAGAACCTCCCGTACCCAATTACGGTAAAAGAGGGAGAGGCGCAAAAATTACGGAAGGTATGGTAATAGCAATTGAACCGATGATTAATCTCGGGAAAAAAAACGTTCGACAATTAGCCGACGGATGGACTATAGTTACCGAAGACAAAAAACCTTCGGCTCATTTCGAGCATGATATAGCAATAATAAACGGACAGCCGGAAATATTATCCACCTTTGAATATTTAGAAGATGTTTTAAGGAAAAGAGGAATGGAAATAAGCTGATATAAAAAAGACACGAATATATCAACTCTCGTGTCTTCTTTTAACGATAATTAAAATTTAATTATGAGAATCACAATGTTTACGCTTTTTCTACTAATTTAATGAATTTTTCCAATAATTCATCAACAACTACTTCGGTATCGCTCTGGCTTTGATTATTTTTTACTTGTTCATTCATAGCTTTCGGGATTTTAAAGATTTAAGGTTGCTTTCTGTTTTAAGATACGTAATTCGGACAAAAAGGTTTCATTTTTTCTTAAAAAAATGCGAAAAAAATGAAAAGAAAATTTTAAAAGCCGAAATTTCCGTTAATTTTGTAGTAAAAAAATATTAATTTATGATAACACTGAAAGAAGGAGACAAAGCTCCCTGTATTGAAAAAATAACAGATTTAAAAAAACTGAAAGGCAAAAAACTTATTTTATATTTTTATCCCAAAGACAATACTCCCGGATGCACCAACGAAGCGTTAAACCTCAAAGAACATTACGAAGAACTTAAAAAAGACGGCTTCGAGGTTATCGGCGTAAGTCCCGATTCGGAAGAAAAACATAAAAAATTTGCAGAAAAATATAACCTTCCGTTTAAGTTAATACCTGATACCGATAAAGAAATATTAAAAAAATTCGGTGTTTGGGGCGAAAAAAAGATGTACGGAAGAACTTACGAAGGTGTTCATCGCACAACTTTTATCATAGATGAAAACGGGACAATAATAAAGATATTTCCTAAAGTGAAAACAAAAGAACATTACGAACAAATAATGAAAGCATTAAACAATTAACAATATGGCAAAAAAAGAACAAGATATTAAAGCCGCAAAATTACAGGCATTACAGTCAACACTTAATAAAATAGACAAAGAATACGGAAAAGGTACCGTCATGAAATTGGATTCTGCAGCCGTAGCCGATATCCCGGCTATATCGACAGGTTCCATAGGATTGGACTATGCACTCGGAATAGGAGGAGTACCTCGCGGAAGAGTTATAGAAATTTACGGTCCGGAATCCTCCGGAAAAACAACTCTGGCACTTCATATTATTGCCGAAGCTCAAAAACAAGACGGTATTGCCGCTTTTATTGACGCAGAACATGCTTTTGACAGTTATTACGCCAAAAATTTAGGAATTGACATTGATAACCTGCTGATATCTCAGCCCGATAACGGCGAACAAGCTCTCGAAATTACGGACCATTTAATACGTTCGGGTGCCGTTGACGTTATAGTTATAGATTCGGTTGCGGCACTTACACCCAGAGCCGAAATCGAGGGAGATATGGGCGACTCAAAAATGGGACTGCAAGCACGACTGATGTCTCAAGCATTAAGAAAACTGACTTCGACAATAGGCAAAACCAATACATGCGTTATTTTTATCAATCAATTACGCGAAAAAATAGGAGTAATGTTCGGAAATCCCGAAACCACAACCGGAGGGAATGCCTTAAAATTTTATGCTTCGGTTAGACTTGACGTAAGAAGAATAGGACAAATAAAAGACGATACGGATGTTACCGGAAATAAAACTCGAGTAAAAGTAGTAAAAAACAAAGTAGCTCCGCCTTTCAAAAAAGCCGAATTTGATATTATATACGGAGAAGGAATTTCCAAAACGGGTGAAATAACAGATTTGGGCGTAGAATATAACATTATACAAAAAAGCGGTTCATGGTACAGTTACGGAGATACAAAATTAGGACAAGGTCGCGAAGCTGTTAAAAAAATATTATCAGACAATATCGAGCTTGCGGAAGAAATAGAAAATAAAATAAGAGAACGCTTAAAAAACGGCAGTCCGGAATAAAAATAAAATTAATACAACAATCGTCTTTTAAATTCGGATACGATAATTGCCGCGGCAACTGAGGCATTGAGAGATTCTCCGGTTTCGGATTCATTAAAACGGGGAATGTAAAGCCGGGTTTTTATATACCCGGCAATCGTTTCCGATATTCCGTTTCCTTCATTGCCTATTACAATTATGCCTTTGCGGCTTAATTTCGTTTCGTAAATATTACTGCCGTTTAAAAATGTACCGTAAACAGGCAAATCAGGAGGCAGGTTTTTGAAAAAATCTTTTCCCGTATAATGAACTTTTACCGAAGCAACGGCACCCGCAGTTGCCTGAACTGTTTTCGGATTGTAAACATCGGCGGTATCTTTAGAGCAAAAAATATTCTTTATGCCGAACCAGTCGGCAGTTCGTATAACAGTCCCGAGATTTCCGGGGTTTTGCAACCCGTCAAGATATAAGCTTAAAGATTCCGAAATTGTTTTTAAGTCCGTATCATACTTCGGAATTTCAAAAACACCTATTATTTCGGGAGCGGTTTTAAGAAAACTTATTTTCTTAATATCAGAATAATTCGTTTCTATAAACTCAAATTCGTTATTGTTTTTCGGTAAATTAATATTTTTATTTACAGAAATTATAAATTTCGGCTTGATTTCCGATTTAAGCAGTTCCGAAACAGATTTTTTACCTTCGGCAATAAATAAATTATGTTTTATTCTGAATTTTCTTAATTTTAAAGAATTAAAAAATTTAATTTTGTTTTTTGATAACATAGGAAACCGAAATTATATGAATTTACGCAAAATAAATCATTTTAATCGATATTTTCCGATTATTGTCGGAATGATTTGGTTGCTCTTTTCATGTAATTTAACCAAAAATGTTGCCGATAACGAGCAACTGCTGGTAAAAAACAAAGTCGAAATTAAAGCAAAACATTTTAAACAAAATAAAGCCGGATTCAACGCAAAAGACATAGAACAAATTTTAACTCCCGAACCTAATGCCCGGTTCTTGTTTTTTCCTTTAAAATTAGCAGTATATAACCTTTCCGACAAAGAAAAAATTGACCGTAAAAATAAACGCAAAACATCAAAATGCGTAAACAAAAAAGAAAAACGTCGCTCTAAACTTGCCAAAAAGTTAAAAACTTACGATAAAAAAAACGAAAACCTCTCGTCAGAATCACGCAAATACAAAAAATATGCAAGACGAATTTCTTCATTACAAAACAGAGCAGAAAGGAACAATCTTAAAAAATGCGAAAAAAAACATTGGACAGAACGCCTCGGCGAAGCACCGGTTTTATATCGTTTAAACGATAAATACCGTAACCTTCGCAAAATAAGAATTTTCCTTAAAGCCAAAGGATACTACGACGCACGAATTACCGCCGAAAATAAAACTCGCAGATTTAACGAAAAAAAAGTAGTCGTAAAATACAAGATAGAACCGGATACTGTTCATAAAATCAGACACGTATATTACGAAATAGACGATAAAAACATAAGAAACATTGTTTTAAAAGACACCGTACATACTTTTCTTAAATCCGGAAAACGCTTTGACACGGGTTATTTGGAGAGCGAGCAGGAACGTCTGGCAAACCTGATACGAAATTCCGGTTATTATAATTTCTCCAAAGAATTTGTACGTTTTACGGCAGACACGATTAATAAACGTAAACAAGACGATATTTACGTAATAATAAAAAAAGATACATTAAACAATATATATAAAGATGTGTTCAAAAAATATATTATAAAAAACGTATTTATATACCCCGATTTTGATGCGAGAGAAGCACTTACACGCAAAGAAGATTATTTTCTTTCCCATGACACTTTAATATATTATTCAAAAAACGATACAAAATATTATTTTCTGTATAATAAAATGCCGCGTATAAACCCTAAAGCGGTAATGAAAGGTATTTACATAACTCCGGGCAAATATTTTAACCTGGATGATGTTAATGCAACCTACAGATATTTAGCTTCATTGCCGATAATAAAAATAGCAAACGTAAAATTTACGGAAGATACGAAATACTCTTCAGACACACTTGCTTACTTAAATTGCGAGATTCGACTTACTCAGGCAAAATTACAATCGCGAAAAACATCGGTGGAATTTACAAATACTTCCGGCAATTTGGGAGTGGGAGCAAATTTGTCTTATACTCACAATAATATCTTCAGAAATACCGAAGTTCTTGACCTCGGAGTAAAACTTGCTTTTAAAAGACTCTCAAAAAGCGATTCTTATGACGACAATTCATACGAAACATTCTTCGGAGGTTTTAACAGTCGCGAATACGGTATAAACTTCAGTTTAAGATTTCCGAGATTAATGGCTCCCGTACCCATGAAAAAATTTATGAAACGAAGAAACCCTAAAACGGTTGTTTCCGGAAAATACGATTTTTGGGATCATCCGGATTTCTCATATACCGTTGCCGGCGGAAATATCGGCTACTTTTGGAACTCCTCAAAAACAATATCTCACGGTTTTCTTCCGCTTATCGCGGATATCGTGGAACTGAAAAATCCGAGCGACGATTTTTTGGAACTCATAAGCAAATTTCATCTCGAAGAAACATACGAAACTCATTTCATCTTCGGGTCTTCTTATAAATTTACTTACAATAACCAGTTTTACGAACGTAAAAGAAATACCGTATTTCTGTCGGCAGAAACAAAAATAGCCGGCAACAGTCTTGTAGCAATTATGGATTGGACAAACCGGGAAAAAGAAAACGGAAGTTATAAAATAAATGATATAGTATTTGCACAATTTATAAAAGGAGACATAGAATTAAGATATCATCTGAAACTATTAAGAGATAACGATAAAATAGCTTTTCGGTTTTTTTCGGGAATAGCTTATCCTTACGGAAACCTTAAAGTAATACCTTTCGGCGAACGCTATTTTGTCGGAGGAGCAAACAGTATCAGAGCATGGCAAAGTCATTCGCTGGGTCCGGGTTCGTATGTAAAGAACGATTCACTCGAAAGTTTTCCTAACCAAACTGCCGACATACGTCTCGAAGCAAATATCGAATACCGCATGCATCTATTTTGGAAAATAGAAGGTGCAATATTTGCGGACGCAGGTAATATTTGGGCGGTAAACAGTCGCGATACGCGACCCGGAGCATTATTTCAATTCGATACTTTCTATAAAGAAATAGCCGTAGGAACAGGATACGGATTACGTCTCGATTTAAGTTTCGTGTTGTTGCGGCTGGATATGGGGCTGAAACTTCGAGACCCGGAACTTCCGGAGTCAAGGCGTTGGATTATAGGAAACAGACCTTTTAACCGGGATGATTGGACATTATTCTTTGCAATAGGATATCCGTTTTAGACTTTTTCGTTATAAATCAAATCGGTAAGATATACAAACTCATCTGTGCTCAGTTGCTCCGGACGGCGGTCGAAAATCTTATTATCTGTATTAACGCCGGAAGTTAAGCTCTTCAAAGAATTACGAAGCGTTTTACGTCTTTTGTTAAAACTTGTTTTTACTATTTGCATAAAAAAATCTTCGTTGCAACTCAGTGTTTTATTCTCTTTGCGTTTTAACCGTATAACTCCCGATTTTACCTTAGGCGGAGGATAAAAAACATTTTCGTTTACGGTAAACAAATATTCCGTATCAAAATATGCTTGAACAAGAACACTTAATATACCGTATGTTTTGCTTCCGGGACCTGCGGTTATGCGTTCGGAAACTTCTTTCTGAAACATACCGACAACTTCACCAACAACAGAACGTTCTTCGATAATCTTGAAAATAACGGGACCCGAAATGTTATACGGAAAATTTCCCGTTACGGCAACAATTTTATTCTTAAAATAACCGCTTAAATCAAACTTTAAAAAATCTTCGTTTAACAAATTATCCTTTAATTCGGGAAAATGAGACTTTAAATATTCTACGGACTCTCTGTCTATTTCGATTACATGAAGACGTATGTTTTTTTTAAGTAAAAAACCCGTTAAAATACCCGTCCCTGCACCCACCTCCATAACATCTTCGATATTATCGGCTTGTAATGAGTCAACAATCTTTTTTGCAATATTCTTATCTTTCAAAAAATGCTGACCGAGATATTTTTTCGGCTTTACCGTATTCCTCATAACAATAAAATCAACCGTATTAAAGTTAATGCAAGTATAAGGATATTTTCCGTATATTTGTAAATCTCTCTGTTTTTTATTTTTAAAAAAATAAATGTAATATGACTGAAGTTAAAGTTTTATGGGTTGACGACGAGATAGACCTTCTGAAAATTCAAATCCTTTATCTCGAAGAAAAAGGACATAAAGTATTTACCGCAAATAACGGTTACGATGCCGTTGAAATGATAAAAAACAACAGCTACGATATAATTTTTTTAGATGAAAACATGCCCGGAATTTCCGGATTGGATGTTCTTACAAACATAAAAAAAATAAAACCTTCCGTTCCGGTAGTAATGGTTACAAAAAACGAAGAAGAAGACATTATGGACGATGCCGTGGGAGCTAAAATAGACGATTATCTCATAAAACCCGTAAACCCCAAACAAATAATTCTTGCAATTAAAAAAAACGTAGAAAACAAACAACTTATAAGCGAAAAAACAACTTTAAGATACAGAGCCGGATTTTCCGATTTGAGTATGAAAATAAATGATGCCTCAACATGCAACGATTGGAAAGAACTTTATAAAGACCTCGTATATTGGGAACTCGAACTTGACAAAACCGAAGACGATGCAATGGACGATGTATTGATACAACAAAAAAAAGATGCCGATATAGAGTTTTCGAAATTTATTAAAAAAAATTATATAGAATGGTTTGAAGAAGACAACGAAAAACGCCCCGAGATGCCTTTCGATTTTTTCAGAAAAGAAGTTATTCCGCTTTTAGACCGAAAAGAAAAAGTATGTGTAATAGTAATAGATAACTTGCGTTACGACCAATGGAAAGTTCTGCAACCCGTTATTTCACCCTATCTCGAAACCGTAAAAGAAGAACTTTGGTTCTCGATACTTCCTACCGCTACTCAATATGCGCGAAATGCCTTTTTTGCCGGACTTATGCCTCTCGATATAGCAAAACGCTACCCCGAATATTGGCTTAACGACGACGAAGAAGGCGGGAAAAACGCTTACGAAAAAGAATTACTCGCCGAACTTTTTCAAAGATACAGACGAAAAGTTAAATTCTCATACGATAAAGTTTTAAACAACAAAACAGGCGAGAAATTAAACGAAAGATTTGCCGATATTATGCAAAACCGATTATCGGTAATAGTATATAATTTTGTGGATATTTTATCGCATGCACGCACCGATACCAAGATGATAAGAGAACTTGCCGACGGCGAATCGGCATATCGCGATTTAACGTTAACATGGTTTGAACATTCGCCTCTTTTAGAAACCGTAAAACTCCTGTCACGAGAAAATATTACCGTATTTATAACTACCGACCACGGTTCGGTTAATGTCGATAATCCGGTAAAAGTGGTGGGAGACCGTAATACAACCACAAACTTGAGGTATAAACAAGGCAGAAATTTAGCATATAACCCTAAAGAAGTCTTCGAAATTACAAAACCGGAGCAAGCAGGTTTGCCGGTTTCAAACATCAGTTCCACTTATATATTCGCATATAACTTTGATTTTTTTGCATATCCCAATAATTACAATCATTACGTAAAATACTACAAAAACACTTTCCAGCACGGAGGAATTTCACTTGAAGAAATGATAATTCCTTACATCATGCTTAAACCCAAAAAATAATTTAAAATTTTTATTTTATATCTTTGTTTCTTAAAAAACAAAAACACACAAGCATGAAAAAATATATTGTCGAAAAACTTGAAGACCTGCCGAAAACAGCCGCAGATATCGTAAAAAATTTCGACACCGAAAATCTTTGGGCTTTTTACGGAAAGATGGGCAGCGGAAAAACAACACTTATAAAAGAAATATGTAAGGTGAAAAATGTTACCGATAACGTTACCAGTCCGACTTTTTCCGTTGTAAACGAATATCATACCTCTACCGAAGACATTATTTATCATTTCGATTTTTATCGTATTGAAAAAACAGAAGAAGTTTTTGATATGGGATACGAAGAATATTTCTATGCCGGTAATTTATGTTTAATAGAATGGCCCGAATTAATAGAACCTCTGCTTCCTGAAAAATATCTTAAAATTGAAATAGACGAAAAAGAAAACGGTTTTAGGTATATATCTTGCAGTAAAATAAAACGTTAAAAAATATAACTTACAAATGACTTTATCCGATAAAACCCCGGGGCAATTCTCATACGGCGAAAAATTGATGCCTCAAGCCGAAATGCTTGAAGAAAAAAAGAACAAAAGAAATCTGACCATAGGCATTCCGAAAGAAAAAGACAAATACGAAAACCGCATTATTTTAAGTCCTCAAGCCGTAAAGCAACTTACCGAAGAAGGACATCGAATAATCATAGAATCGGGAGCCGGAATGAGAAGCCGCTGGTACGACGCCGATTACACAAAAGCCGGAGCTCTGATATCCGACCGCAAAAAAGTATTTGCTTCGGAAATTATTCTTAAAGTATCACCTTTCGAAAGCGAAGAAATTAAACTGATGCCCGCTAACCGGTTTCTGATTTCGGCTTTGCACTTTAATACGCAAACTCCCGAAAGAATAAATGCTTTAAAAGCAAAAAAAATGACTTGCATAGCATTGGAACTTATAGAAGATACCGACGGATTTCGTCCTTTTGTTCAGAGTATGAGCGAAATATCCGGGATATTGGCTATTAACACGGCAAGCGAATATTTAAGCAATCCCGTTACCGGCAAAGGCATTTTGCTCGGAGGCATTACCGGTATTCCGGCTGCGAAAGTGGTTATTTTCGGTGCAGGCACCGCCGGCGAATATGCCGCACGCGCGGCAACGGCACTCGGCGCACAAGTTAAAATATTCGATAACTCGCTGTTACGTTTACAAAAATTGAAAAATAAACTCGGCATTCATCTTTTTACTTCCGTTTTTCAGTCGGAAATTATTATGAAAGCCCTGAAAACAGCCGATGTGTTAATCGGTGCTTTGGAAGAAACATCCGACGAAGATTTGTTTATTATTACCGAAAAAATGATTGCCGGCATGAAAAAAGGTTCGGTTATTATAGACCTTAATACCGACAGTGCTTCGTGTATAGCAACCTCGAAAGTTACGCATCTCGGAAATCCGGCTTTCGAAACTCACGGCATAGTGCATTATTGCGTTCCGAATATCGCATCGAAGGCGGCACGCACGGCTTCGGTGGCTTTAAGCAATACGATTTTTCCGTTGCTGCAAAAAATAAGTCGCGAAAAAACGGTTCCGAATATTATAAGAAATATTATCGATTTGCGTAACGGAGCTTATATTTTTGAGGGTATTCTTACTAACGAAAGATTAGGCAAAAAGTTTAATATAGATTATAAAGATATTGATTTGCTGTCGGCGGTTTTTTAAAAAAAATAACTTGACAAAAATTTATTCTTTTTATTATTGCACGTAAATTTATAACATTGCAATTTAAAAACCGGAAAACATTTTAATGATTAAATTTCTTAAAAAA
>JAADDR010000159.1 GCA_013153865.1 Chlorobiota bacterium
ATAATGTTTTACTGTAGCGAAAAAGAAGCGAATATAAAAGTTCCCGATTTTGAGATAAAAGATTCTGAAGGAATAGGGTTTACGAAAGACGATTTTGAAGGGAAAGTTTTATGTGTTGTGTTTAATCCTGAATATACCCGCGAAATAAACAAAAAAATAAAACAATTACCTGACATCAACAATAATGTTGCAATAGCTACCGTAATCGAAAAAAATAAAATGTTTCATAATCCGGAAAAGTTGAAAGATTATAAACAGAAATATAATTTTGATTTTAAACTTTATTACGACGGTAAAAATTATTTCGAAAATATATTTGCAAAAATGCCGTATGTATTTATTGCCGATAAGGAAATGAAAATAAGATATGTTTACGATATAGAATATTTTTACAAAGGCAATTTTTTCTACAAAAAAATATCCGAAAGAATAAAAATGCTTACGGCAACTACCCTGAATTAATTGTTTGTAAGTCGTCTTTTTAAAGGCGACTTTTTAATACGACAAAACAAGAATAACAAACCCGCCTTAAAATTACGTGTTAATTTATTGTATTATTTTTAAAGGAAAGTTTTACATTTGCCGAAAACGAAAAATAACTTTTTATGCTTTTAAAAATTTATGAAAAAAATACCGATATTAAGAAAATAAGAATGATTACCGATATTTTTAGAAACGGCGGTATAGTCATTATTCCCACAGATTCGGTTTATGCTTTTTCTTGTGATATGAACAACCGAAAAGCCGTTGACAAATTAGCCGCTTTAAAGGGAATAAAATTAAAAGATGCCGATTTTTCTTTTATTTTTAATGATTTAAGCACAGTTTCGGAATATATCAAACCTCTTAATAATCATTTCTTTAAGATTATAAAGAAAAATTTGCCCGGTCCGTTTACTTTTATTTTGAATGCAAACAACAATATTCCTAATTTTTTCCGGAAAAGCAAAAAAACAATAGGCGTGCGTATTCCCGATAATAACATAGTGCGTATGATTGTTAAAGAACTCGGAAATCCTGTTTTATCGACTTCCGTTCATGCCGACGACGAAGTAAGAGAATATATGACAGACCCTTCTTTAATTTACGAAAAATATAAAAATACCGTTGATGCCGTAATAGACGGCGGTTACGGAAAAATTGAAGCATCTACGGTTGCCGATTGCACGGGCGACGTAATTAAAATATTAAGAGAAGGTATTGAACCTTTAAAATATTAAAAAGATAAAAGTATAAGATATGACCGATATTATTCTAAATCACAGATCAATAAGAAAATATAAATCGGATAAAATACCCGAAAAAGTTTTGGATACGATATTGAAAGCCGGCATAAGAGCGTCTAATACGGGCAATATGCAGGCATACAGCATTATAGTAACGCAAGACGAAGTAAAAAAACAAGAACTTTTGCCTTTGCATTTTAATCAGGAAGCCGTAAAACAGGCACCTTTGATTTTAACTTTTTGTGCCGATTTAAACCGTTTTTCGAAATGGTGCGAATTGCGAAACGCAAAACCCGCTTACGATAATTTTTTGTGGTTTTATACGGCAAGCATAGATGCCGTAATAGCCGCACAAAATTGTGCTTTGGCAGCCGAAGCCGAAGGTTTGGGAATTTGCTACATGGGAACGACCAATTATACGGCGGAAAAAATCATCGAAGTTTTAAAACTTCCGAAAGGAGTTATTCCGGTTACGACTTTAACCGTCGGTTATCCGGACGAAAGTCCGTATCTTACCGACAGATTGCCGGATAAAGCCGTAGTGCATTACGAAACTTATAATGATTTTTCAGACGAAGATATAGAAGAGATTTACGAACATCTTGAAGCATCGGATTTTACAAAAAAACTTATCGAAGAAAACGAAACCGAAAATTTGGCACAAGTATTTACCGAAAAGCGATATACAAAAGATAATAATATTGCTTTCTCGAAGTCTTTACTTGAAGTAATAAAAAAACAAGGTTTTTGGAATCAGTAAAAAAATATAAAAATTGTTTGCATAATAAATGAAATAATATGATATTTGCAACCTCTTAAAACGGTGGATGTAGCTCAGTTGGTCAGAGCATCGGATTGTGGTTCCGAGGGCCGTGGGTTCAAGTCCCATCTTCCACCCTCTAAAAATAATAAAGAAAAGGCGGTTCGTCAGCAGACAGACCGCCTTTCGTGTGTTTTGCGAGTTATATTTATCCGAATGTTCTTCTTAAAATTGTTTTTACGGTTATTTTCTGAATCTTGAATTGTCGGAATGTTTTTTCATTATTTTAAGAGCCGTTATCAAAATTAATATAACATAAGGTATAAAAAGATAAATCAGAAATGTGCCGTCAGCCGTCAGTATAAAATCGTATATTCCGTGCATTAAAACCGGAAATATAAATGATGCGGGTAAATATAAAAATCCGAGGGAGGGTTTAAATTTCGCAAGAGCCAGGAAGTATCCCGAACCTACGGCAAATATCGCATGTGCGGGAACTGCGGTAAATGCTCTTACGATGCCGGTCGTAAAACCGTATCCGAAAACATACATTAAGTTTTCCGCTGCGGCAAATCCCAAAGAAATAAAGACTGCATATATAATTCCGTCGAATTTTTCGTTAAAATTTTTATTATTCCAAATAAAGATAAAGAAAACAAGTATTTTAAAAGATTCTTCGGTAAAAGCTGCAACGGCAAATGCATTGTAAGCCGCCGTATGAAGTTGCATGTCCGGAGCCGTGTATCTTCGAGTCCAATAATCTGTAAGTGCTGTTTCGATAAAATATACCGGAATAACGATGAGTATGCCCAGAAAAAAAACTTTAGTCAATAAACTTGCCGGTTCTTTTTCGTATTTATCTCTTTTGTTTACGTATATAAGCAAAAATATAACCGGTGCAAGGGCTACGGCAGTAAGTATCATTTGTTTATTGCAGTGTGTGAGTATCGTAAAAACGTATGTATTTTTCGCTTAACGGAAGTTTTTTTAATTTTTTGAAATTATTGCCTGTTATAATTACCGCTTTGTAACTGCCGGTCGGAACTTCCTTTATTTTTTTTGAAGATGCAACTTTGTCGTAATATATTTTTGCGCTTTCGATATCGGCAAATTGTCTTACCGATATTACGGATTCTTCTTTGTTTAAGTCTTCGATTTTTGTTTTCAGTTCTTTATCCGGAAAAGTTGAAGCGTTAAAAGTCGTTAAGGCATATTTTAAGATGTTGGAGTATTTACTGTCTTTATCGATAAAGATAATATAATAATAAGTCGAGTCTTTTTGTGTCGTATAATAATTCGGGTCGTATTTTCCGCTGTTCAGCAGGTCTGCAACGGATTGTGCAACAGGTGTTATTTCGTCTCCCGGATATTCTTTTATTATTTTCTCCAACAGTTTTTTCATCTCTTTGCGATTTCCCGAATTCCCTTTTGCCATTGCTTCGAGGTAAAGGAATTTTGCATTGAGATGATTTTTTTCCGATATTTTAAATGCTTCTTCGGTTTTTTCCGTAACCTTGTTGTAGTCACCTTTTTTATATGCGGTATATGCTTCTTCGTAGAGTTTATCTACGGCTTTTTTGTTTTTCTTTAAATTAACCAAATAATTCGGGTCCGACAGTATCAGTGCGTATCGGCTGTAAGGATAATTTTTCAGTATTATTTTTCGATATTTTTCGGCTTCGGCTTTGTTATTTGTTTTATTGTAATTCAGAAGATATAAATTAAAGTATGCTTCTAAAGCCAAATCGTTTTCAGGAAACCTGCTTATTAAAGTTTTGTAAGATTTTTCGGCTTCTTTGTAATCTTTCATTTTTTGCTCGTAAATAACTCCGGCTTTGTAATATGCCTGAGCAATTTTATTGTCGGAAACTTTTATCAGCGAATCGTTAAGAGGTAAGTCCTGTAAATAATATTCGACTTTTTTATTATCGGTTATTCTGCCGGTATCTTGTTTTGTTTCTTCTTCATCCGGATTATCAATCGTTAATGTTTGTTTGTTTTTTCTGCGCCAGTGATCTTCGAGTTTTCGTTTGCCCCATATTTTTAAGAATTCGGATTTTCCGATGCTCATTGCTTGAGGATTGTAAAAATACCATTTTCCGGAAGTTCTGTTTTGGTTGTAATCGCCTTGTATGAAATCGCTGTTTGTATAATGCGACATACCGGCATTTCTACTTGCAAGCTCGTCAGCTTTCAGGCGTGCAATAATGCCTTCTATGTATCTTATTCTTTCTGTCGAATCCATTTTTGCAACGCGTTGCACACTGTCTTCGTATAATATTATTTTAAGGTTATCCGTAAGTTCTTTTATGCTTGAAGCTTTTTTTGATATTATGTCATATTCCGGATAATCGGTTTTCAGAACAGTCATTGTGCTGTCGAAATAATTGCCTGCCGGCAGATATTTTTTGTTTTTAAAATATATTTCGGCTAATGCCAAATAAGATAATGCTTTTTGGTTATCGTTGGAAACGCTTTTTTCTACGGATAATTTATAATCTTCCACAGCGGCTTTTTCATTGCCTTCTTTTTGCTCTATTCCCGCAAGAACATAATAAATTTGGTCTTGAAAATCTATGTTCTTATCATCATTAAGCATTTTTTTTAAGGTTTTTTTTATTTCGTCGGAATTTTCGGAGCCCGTTAAAAAAGCTTTTGCCATATTAATTTTAGCATTAAATGCCATATCGTAAGGCGGGTTCATTTTAATTATATCGGCATACAGTTTAATTGCTTTATCGCCTTCGCCTGTTTTTTGATATAATTGGGCTGTTATGTATTTGTAACGTGCTTTCTTTTTTTTCTTTTTTGTTTTTGATATTATGTAATTCAGTTTTTCTGCCGCTTCCGTATATTTTTTTTGTTTTATGAATATATCGGCGTAAGCTTCGTCGATTTTTAAATTCAGTTCTCTCGGATGTTTATTGTCGTCTGTTATAAGTTTAAGATAATTACTTGCTTCCGAATATTTGCCTTGAGCACTTTTAATTCTTGCAATCCAATATAAAGCGTTATATTTAATATCTTCGTTTCTGAATTTATTAATTATAAGATGTAAAGATTTCAGCCCTCCCGTATAATCGCCTTTGTAATAATCGGCTTTTCCTATAAGAAGATATGCATCGTCAACATATTTGTTATATTCTGTTTTAGAGTAAAATTCTTTTTCTTTTTCGGTTAAGTTGTAAGCTCTTTTCCCTTTTTTCGGACTTCTGCGTTTAGGTTTTGCCGTTATAGAGTGCATTTTTATCATTTTTACGGCTTTTTTTATCGCATTGTCCATGTCGGAAGATACGGCTTTCCTGATGTCTTCGCGCTCCGCTTTGTAAACCGGAAGCAGTTGTGTATAATCATCGGGGGTTTCTTCTATTGTTTTTAATCCGTTTTTAAAACTTTCCAGACCGTTAAAATATATATTGAAATATGCGGTGGTATTATGATAAAATCTGGTAAAAGCCGTATTCTTTTCGGTAGAACATGAAAAAAACAATGTTAAGAGAATAATAACCGAAATCAATAAGATATTCTTTTTCAATGCTGTTTATTTTTTAATCGGTAAAGTTATATTTTTAAACGCATTTTTTAAAAAAAATTGTATTTACCGTATTTTTTTTGAAAAATTACCGGAATAATTTCTTTTTTTATAATTCGTTAAATAAATATATATGCATTAAGCTATCTTTTCTATCTTTACGGATTATTATTTTAAAATATATCGTATGAAACATATAAATATTTTATTTTTTTTATTGTTTTTCAATTTGTTATTATTTGCGCAAGTTGATATTCCGGATGTGTATTCGGGTATTTATTCCGAAAAAAACGGTAAAATATACTATCTGTCAAACGGAGAAAAATTTTATGCATCGGAAAAAATAAATTATTACACACTCAAACAAATGAGAGGAAACCCGAAAGCTTATTCTGACGGTATAGCTTTTAATTTCGGCGATTCCGCTTTAGAAGGCAAATTGTATTACGGATTAATTGATTATGAGCATTCAAAATATCCGATGCCCGTATGGTTTAAACGAACATCAACAATACAAAAAGGAAAAGCTGTTACGGATATTAAAAATAACTTGTCGGGTCGTTACGATATGACAGGTTGGGAAAAGAAAGGATACGGAACTCTCGGATACAGAATTGCCGATGCCGAAGGTCGGTTGCTTTATGAAGGAGTAATTTCTTTCCGTTATAAAAACGGAAAAATCGAGACAGCGGAAACCGTTACCGACGGTCCGTTTGTTAATTTGCCTGATTCCGAAAGCATCGTTATTTCTTTTGATTTGAATAAAGAAATGCCGGCGGAAATAATAATCGGGAATAAAAAATATACGGATGATAAGATACAAAAACATCATGAAATAAAAATAACTGATTTGCAGCCGGACACAGAATACGGTTACGAAATAAAATACGGAGATTTATCCCAAAAATATGCTTTTAAAACAACTCCCGTAAAAGGTTCCGGAAAACCTTTCGTTTTTGCTTATGCCAGCGATTCCAGAAACGGACAAGGAGGAGGAGAGCATAACCTCGGAGGAACCAACTTTTATGTTATGAGAAAACTTGCCGCCGCGGCAAGACTTAATAATGCGGCATTCGTTCAGTTTACGGGAGATATGGTTAACGGATACGTTACCGATAAAGATGAAATTAATCTGCAATATGCTTCTTGGAAACGGGCAATAGCACCTTATGCCGGATATTTTCCTTTTGTATGTGCTCCCGGAAATCATGAAATAACGGGTATGGAGTTTTACGGTAAAAACGGCAGACGACGAGCAACCGTAACTAAATTTCCTTTTAAAACGGAATCTTCATCAGCGGTATTTGCACAAAACTTCGTGAATCCTCATAACGGTCCCGTAAGCGAAGACGGTGCCGTTTACGACCCCGATCCTGACAAAACGGATTTTCCGCCGTACGACGAAACTGTTTTTTATTATATTTACGATAATGTTGCGGTTATAGTGCTTAACTCCGATTACTGGTATGCTCCGGCTTTAAAATATGATACCGGAACAAGCGGTAATTTGCACGGTTATATTATGGACAAACAACTTGAGTGGCTTAAAAAAACACTTCAAACACTCGAAAAAGACAAAGATATTGACCATATATTCGTAACGCAGCATACACCGGTATTTCCCGACGGAGGACATACGGGCGATGATATGTGGTACGGAGGAAATAACAAATACAGACCTTATGTAAACGGAAAACCGCTGGAAAAAGGAATTATAGAACGCAGAGACGAATATTTGAACCTTCTTGTTAACGAAAGTTCAAAAGTTGTATGTGTTCTTACCGGAGACGAGCACAACTACAATAAAGTCAAAATTACGCCTGATGTAAACATATATCCGGATAATTGGAGCAAGCCTAAATTGAAAAGAACCAGAACCTTGTGGCAAATAAATAACGGAGCTGCGGGAGCACCGTATTACGCACAAGATAAATCCGTGCCGTGGACAAATGCCGTAAGCGGTTTTTCGACACAAAATGCTTTGGTCTTAATATATGTTGACGGAAAAAAAGTTTCGGTTAAAGCTATTAATCCGGAAACATTGGATATTTTTGACGAATATATTTTACGAAATTAAATTCCGATATTTTAATTAAGACGGAATATACCTTTATGGATAAAAGAATAATCATAAAAGAAAAAGGAAACGAAAAGGACGTAAAACATTTACAAGATGTTTTAAATATAAGCGAAACTCTTGCAAATATATTAGTTCAGAGAGGTATAACGACTTATGACCGGGCGGAGACTTTTTTTCGTCCTTCTTTAGACAGGCTGCACGACCCGTTTTTGATGAAAGATATGGATAAAGCCGTCGAAAGACTGAATAACGCCCTCAGAAAAAAAGAAAAAATATTGATTTACGGAGATTATGACGTTGACGGAACAACATCTGTAGCATTGGTATATTTATTCTTAAAAAAACATTTCGACCTTATTGATTATTATGTTCCGGACAGATATTCGGAAGGATACGGAATATCTTACAAAGGAATAGATTATGCCGTAAAAAACGGATGTTCTCTTGTTATAGCCCTCGATTGCGGTATAAAAGCCGTCGATAAGATAAATTACGCAAATCTTAAGAAAGTTGATTTTATTATTTGCGACCATCATACTCCGGGAGATAAAATTCCCGAAGCAGTTGCAGTTTTAGACCCTAAAAGATCCGATTGCTCTTATCCGGACAAAAACCTTTCGGGGTGCGGAGTAGGTTATAAATTCATGCAGGCATTCTCCGAAAAAAACGGTATTCTTCCGGACGAACTTAACGAATTTATAGACCTTACAGCCGTAAGCATTGCTTCGGATATTGTTCCGATTACCGGAGAAAACCGCATATTAGCTTATTTCGGGTTGAAAAAACTAAGCGAAAATCCGGTAACAGGTCTTAAAACCATTAAAAAAATTGCGGGAATTAAAGATAAAGAAATTACAATATCCGATTGCGTATTTAAAATAGGTCCGCGCATTAATGCCGCAGGCAGAATAGAATCGGGAATGTCGGCAGTTGAACTGCTCATTTCGGATGACGAAAAAAAAGCACGCGAATTTGCAAAAAACATAGATGCTTTCAATACCGAACGCAAAGAATTAGACCGCAGCATAACACACGACGCACTTCGGACGATAGGCAACGACATTGATTTGAAACACCGTAAAACAACGGTCGTTTTTCACGAAAACTGGCACAAAGGCGTAGTAGGCATAGTAGCTTCCCGTCTTACCGAAACATATTACAGGCCTACCGTGGTATTGGGCAAATCGGAAGGGCTGGCAACAGGTTCCGCCCGTTCGGTATCAGATTACAACATATACGAAGCGATAGACGCTTGCGGCAAATATCTTGAAAATTTCGGAGGACACAAATTTGCCGCCGGATTAAGTCTTAAAATAGAAAACATTGACGCATTCTCCGAATGTTTTGAAAAATATGTATCAGAAACAATTAAACCCGAACAATTAATACCGGTTGTAGTGGCGGATTCCGAGCTTAAATTTTCCGAAATTGACGGTAAATTTTTCAGAATATTGAACAGGATGGCTCCGTTCGGTCCGGGTAATATGATGCCGGTTTTTATTACTCGCAATGTTAAAGATACAGGAAGGTCTGTTAAAGTAGGAGCAAATAAAGACCATTTGAAACTGGAACTTAAAGACGAAGACGGTATAGTAATGCAGGGAATAGGATTTTCTTTCGAACCGGAATATTACGAGAAAATATCAAAAGAGCCGAAACCCGTATTCGACGTATGTTATACGTTAAACAAAAATGAATTCAGAGGTAAAATAAATTTGCAGTTAGTTGTAAAAGAAATTATTTTTGAATAGAAAATAAAATTTATCATGCTTTATATAATTAAAATATTATATCGCCTTACTTTAATATGACCGAAAAGGAAAAAAACATAAAAACCTTAAAGCACCCGGAAAACGAAAATACCGAATTGAAAAAACAAATTACCGGTAAAACTTCATTCGGAGAGATAAATATTGAAATTTTCAAAGAAATTTACGATAATTCGGAAACTTTTGTATTCCTTACACGCAGAAATAACTTTGACATTATTTATGCAAACAAAAAAATAAAAAAACTTTACGGTAAAGATTTAGAAGGGAAAAAATGTTGGGAAGTTTTTGAAGGAAGACAAGACGGTCCTTGCAGTTTTTGTAATTGTAATACCGGTAATAATTCTTCGGAGAAATGCGTTAATCATTACAGCAGAGAGTATTACAATAAAAAAGAAAAAAAATGGTTGTTATTTCATGATACTTTATTTTTTGTTGACAACAACGAACAACTCAGACTTTCCGTTGCATGCGATATCGACAAGCATAAAAAAATGCAGTCGGAAAATATCGAAAACACGCAAAACTTCAGACATATAATAAATAATATCAACGAAGCCATTCTTGTAATTCAAGACGGAAAAATAATGTTTTTAAATAAAGCGGCGGAACGATTTTTCGGGGTTAATTTCGAATATTTGATTGAGAGAAAGGCAAAAGATTTTATATACTCTCCCTTTAAAGAAAAATTTGAAGAAACATGCACTAAAATATTTGAAGAAAAAACTTCCGACAAAGAATTTTTTATTAAAATAAAAACCGGCGATAATAAATCAAAAGATGTAATAGCAAAACTTGAAATCGGAAAATGGAAAGGCAAAGAATCAATACTTGCCGTGTTGAGAGATATAACGGAAGAACGTATAAGCAGGCGGGAACTTAAAGAAAGTAAAAAATTTTATAAGATTTTATTCGAATTTTCTCCTATGCCGGTTCTTATATACAGCGAAGATAAAGTTGTATTGTTTAATAATGCGGTTAAAAAATATATTAAGGAACTGGATTTAATCGAGAATATTTATTTCCCTAATCTTTTGCATCCCGATTCACTTCCGGTTATCGACGAAGCGATGAAAAAAATAGAAGACGGAGAAGAGTATATTTTTGTCGATAACATAAAGGTTTATAACCTTAAGAAAGAAATATTACATATTTCTTTGGTAATTTCGAGATTTACATATCGCCTTAAACCGGCACTTATAGTTATAATAGACGATATTACCGACAGAGTAAAAGCCGAAGAAGAACTTAGAAGAACAATTGCGGTAAAAGACAGATTCTTTTCCATTATAGCACACGACTTAAGGAATCCTTTTAATCAAATATTGGGTTTTTCGGAACTTCTTAAAGATGACTCGGTGCGCAGAGATGCTGCTCGCATGAAGCGAATTACCGATTACATATATTTATCTGCCGAAAACGGGCAAAAACTTCTTGAAAATCTTTTGCACTGGGCAAAAACACAAACAGGATCAATTGCATATAACCCGGAAAATTTTGATATATACGGAGTTATTTCGGAAGTTGCGGATTTATATAAAACAAATGCCGAACAAAAAAACATAACACTGTCGAATAATGCCGATAACGAATGCGTATTTTTCGATAAAGAGATGTTTAAAACAATAGTGCGCAATTTAATTTCAAATGCCGTAAAATTTACCGAAAGAGGAGGGTATATAGAAATTACAACCGAAGAAAACGGCAATAATATTCAAATAAATATTACCGATAACGGAACCGGTATGACCGAAGAACAAAAAGAAAAAATATTTAAATTAGACGAGTCGTTTTCGCTTCCCGGAACCGAAAACGAAAAAGGAACGGGCTTGGGCTTAGCCGTATGCAAAGAATTTGTCGAGAAAAACGGAGGTGAAATATTTGTAAAATCAGAACTCGGAAGAGGCAGCATGTTTTCTTTTACCGCAAAAAAATGTCTGTAGAGAGATATGTAAAATCGCAGTCATTTCTTATATTGCGCAATAAAAAAATAAAGTGCGGAAATCAGTAAGAAAACCTATATTTACGGTTCTTAAAATTATATTTACGGGCATATCTTTAATATTTATTTTTTTTAAACTTAAAGATTACCCCTTATCCGATTTTTACGTTACCGGTTTATCATTTAAAGATTCAGCTGTTTTTATTACCGTTATACTTCTTATGCCCGTTAATTGGTTTGCAGAATCGGTAAAATGGCGTTTTTTAATGCGTAACATACATAAAATCAGTTTAAAAACGGCATTTAGAGCAGTAATGATCGGGCTTCCTTTCGCAATGATTACTCCTAACAGAAGCGGAGAATTTATAGGCAGAATAATAAACATGCCTCCCGAAAACAGAGGAAAATCGGCTGTTGCGGCAACCGTCGGAAGCATAAGCCAAATGCTGATAACTGTAATTGCCGGAGTAATTGCCGGAATATTGCTTTTATTTTTTTATCCCGAAAAAAAAACAGGTCTGAATCCGGAGGAATTAAATTATCTTAAGATTTTTTCCGTTTCGATATTATTTTTCGGCGTATTATTTTTATTTAATTTAAAATATCTGTATCTTTTTTTTAAAAAAATAAAACCCGGTGCAAAAATAACTTCTTACTTCGAAATTTTGGAAACATACGATACAAAAGAATTGTTCCGTATATTATTTTTCAGCTTATTGAGGTATGCCGTGTTTTCTTTACAGTTTTTTCTGCTTCTGTATTTTTATAAAACGCAAATAACTTTTGCAGACGCTTTTACGG
>JAADDR010000031.1 GCA_013153865.1 Chlorobiota bacterium
TTTTTATTTTTTTCTTAATGCGAATGTTCTTTGTGTTTATTCTCTTTTTCTTCCGGCATATTTTCGTTTGTTGTTTTGTAAGGAACTACGCCTGTATTTTTAAAGGCAAAAGCATATATATCCGCAGCTTCTTCAATTTGTTTGGCTATCGGTTTTCCGGCACCGTGTCCGGCTTTTTTCTCTATTCTTATTAAAACCGGATGTTTTCCTATATAAGTATTTTGCAATGTTGCGATATACTTAAACGAATGAGCCGGCACGACACGGTCGTCGTGGTCTGCGGTAAGCACCAAAACGGCGGGATATTCGACACCTTTTTTTACGTTATGGACAGGCGAATATTTGTAAAGATATTCGAACATAACCGAATCCTCGCTTAAACCGTAATCGGCAGACCAAGCTCTGCCTATCGTAAAATACTGATAACGAAGCATATCCATAACACCTACGTGAGCAAGAGTAACGGCAAACAGTTCCGGGTGCTGATTTGTTACCGCCCCCATAAGTAATCCGCCGTTAGACCCGCCTTCTATAACAAGTTTTTTCGGAGATGTATATTTTTTATCGATAAGATATTCGGCTGCGGCAACAAAATCGTCAAAAACATTTTGTTTGTTTTGCAAAGTTCCGGCTTTATGCCATTCTTCGCCGTATTCTCCTCCGCCTCTTATGTTTGCCACGGCATAAACACCGCCGTTTTCGAGCCATATTAATCGCGAAGCGCTGAAACGCGGCGTAATGCTTATGTTAAATCCTCCGTAAGCATACAGCAATGTCGGATTATTACCGTCGAGTTTTATATCTTTTTTATGAGTGATGAACATAGGCACTTTTGTTCCGTCTTTGCTTGTAAAAAATACTTGTTCGGTAACGTAATCGTCGAGGTTTACGCCTTTTATTTCGGGTTTTTTGTAAACTTCCGATTTTCCGGTATTAAAATTATATTTAAAAATAACCGAAGGAAAAGTATATGAAGTAAAGGAGTAGAATGCAACGGTATCGTTTTTTTCGCAGGAGAAACCGCTTGCCGAACCTATTCCGGGCAATTGCAGTTCGGTTTCGTTCTTACCTTCGGTATCATACATTAAAATTTTACTTCTTGCATCCTGCATATAATTTGCAATCAATTTATTGCCTCCTATGCTTACGCTTCTGAGAACTTCTTCTTTTTCGGGAATTATATCTTCTTTGTTTCCGTTTGCCGAATCGTATGATATAAGTTTATACCGGGGAGCATTTTCGTTTGTCAGAATAAGAAATTTTCCGTCGTTGTCGTCAATTACATAATAATCGTAATCGAAACCGTCGGCTATAAGTTTAAATTCCGAATCATCTTTTAAATTTTTGAAATACAGACCGTTTCCGCTTGTAGTTTCGGAGAATGATATTATAAGATAATTTTCGTCGTCGGTAACCGAAGCAGAAAACATTCTTTCCGGATGTTCTTTGTCTTCGAATATAAGTTTATCTTCGCTTTGCGGTGTTCCGATTTTATGATAATATACTTTTTGGTATTTATTGGCTTCCGTAAGGTCTTTTCCTTTGTCGGGTTCGGGGTAGCGGCTGTAATAAAATCCGTTTTCTTTCCAAGATATTCCTGAAAATTTAACTCTTTCGATTTTATCTTTAAGGTCTTCTTTTGTTTCGATATTTTTAACGTAAATTTCGTTCCAGTCGGAACCTCCTCTTGCAACCGAGTAAGCCATATATTTACCGTCTTTTGATATTGCAAGATTAGCCAAAGCCACTGTTCCGTCGTCTGAAAGTTTATTCGGGTCGAGCAAAACTTCCGGTTCGGCATTTAAGTTATCCTGCATATACAATACGCTTTGATTTTGCAATCCGTCGTTTTTGAAATAAAAATATTTTCCGGCTTTTTTGAACGGCACGGAATATCTTTCGTAGTTAAGAACTTCGGTAAGTCGGTCGATAATTTTTTGCCTGAAAGGAATTTTGTGCAAATATTCGAAAGTTACTTTGTTTTGAGCATCAACCCAAGCTTTTGTTTCTTCCGAGTTATCGTCTTCGAGCCAACGGTAAGGATCCGGCACTTTTGTTCCGAAATAATCATCGACAACGGTATCTTTGCGTGTTTCGGGATAATCGGGTCGTTTTTGTTCGGTATTGTTTCTGTTACAAGAGCTCATAAAAATCAATAAAGCAAATAAAATCGGAAAAAAATGTTTCATTTTTTGAGTGTTTTAAAAAGTTGAAAAAAATTAAATGTTAAGACTGCTTAAAGTTAAAAGTTTTTGTTTATAAAATTAAATCATTTATCTTTTTCTCTTTATCTTTTTTGTGTCCGAATATTTTTCCGGCAATAAGTCCGACCGTGAAACCCGCAAGAGCTCCCCATTTTAAAAATCCGGGTTGAATTAATACCGATATTGCGGCAAAAAGTGCCGTTCCGGAAATAATTCCGATAAAAGAATAAAGCGAAGAGTAATATTGTTCGGAAACTAATCCGTGTTCTTTTTTAAGATGTTTTACCACTTTGTCCGAACGTTTTTCATATTCGGCACGCATACGCGGCGAACCGTTAATGTATTCGGGCAGTTTATCGACAATATGTTCGAGTTCCGGTTTAAAGTTTTCGCAGGTTTTGCAATTATCCGAAAAAACATCTATGCGTTCGTTTATGCGTTCGAGACGGTCAATTTTAAAAAATGCGTAATCCCGTTTGTAAATATCTTCTTTTTTTTGTTCTATCTTATCATTAAGTTTTTTTGACCAGACTTTAAGTTTTTCCATTATAAAAAAATCAATAAATAAAAAATACGCATCTTACCGGCAGTCATCATATCACTGTCCCTATTTAACTAAATCATTATTATCTTCCGGGTTAATACAGTGATACGATGACTTCACAATATTAATTAATGCACCGTAAGCGGAAAATCTTTCATAAGTTCGTTAACTTCTTTTCTGACTTCGGTTATTAAATTTTCGTTTTCGGGGTCGAGAATTACTCTGTCGATTTTATCGACAATAACGGGCATTAAATCTTCTTTTACTCCTCGCGTGGTAATTGCCGGCGTTCCTACTCTTATGCCGGAAGTTTGGAAAGGCGAACGCGTATCGAAAGGCACCATGTTTTTATTTAAGGTAATATCCGCTTTTTCGAGTGCTTTTTCGACAACTTTTCCGGAAGTTTCCGGAACTTTTGTTCTTAAATCAATCAGCATTGAATGGTTATCGGTTCCTCCGGAAATAACTTTGTATCCTTTGTCGGTAAATGCTTTTGCCATGGCTTTTGCATTTTTAAGGACTTGTTTTTGATATTCTTTAAATTCATCTGTTAAAGCTTCTCCGAAAGCAACGGCTTTTGCGGCGATTATGTGTTCGAGCGGTCCTCCCTGTGTTCCGGGGAATACGCCTGAATCAAGCACGGCAGACATTTTTCGTATAACGCCTTTGGGTGTTTTTTTACCCATGGGGTTATCAAAATCTTGTCCCGTCATAATCATACCTCCTCTCGGACCTCGCAGGGTTTTATGCGTGGTTGTGGTAACGATATGTGCATAAGGCAAAGGATTCTTCAGCAATCCGGCAGCTATTAATCCCGCGGGATGCGAAATGTCGAACATAAGCAATGCTCCGACTTTATCAGCAATTTTTCTCATTCTTTCGTAATCCCAATCTCGCGAATATGCCGATGCTCCTCCTACAATGAGTTTAGGTTTGTGTTTTACGGCAAGTTCTTCCATTTCGTCGTAGTCTACGGTTCCGGTTTCTTCTTTTACGTTGTAAGAAACGGCGTTGTATAAAATTCCGGAGAAGTTAACGAAAGAACCGTGTGTTAAATGTCCTCCGTGCGAGAGGTTAAGACCGAGAAAAGTATCTCCGGGTTTTAAGACGGCAAGCATAACGGCGGCATTTGCCTGTGCACCCGAGTGCGGCTGCACGTTTGCCCACTCCGCCCCGAACAGTTCTTTTGCTCTGTCTATGGCAATTTGTTCTGTTTGATCAACGATTTGGCATCCTCCGTAATATCGTTTGCCGGGATAACCTTCGGCATATTTATTAGTGAGAGGCGAGCCCATTGCCTCCATAACTTGTTTGCTTACAAAATTTTCGGAAGCTATAAGTTCTATTCCTCTTTTTTGTCTGTTGTATTCTTGTTCTATTAAGTCAAATATTTTTTTATCTCTTTCCATTTTTATTTAGTTAAAAGTTGAATGTCAAAAGTTGAAAGTTTTAATAAATGCAAAATTAAAAAACTATGTTTATTTTCCTATATATAAATCAATAAAGTAAATATTTAAGTATATTCGACGCATAATTGCGGCTTTATGCCGGATATTTTAATATTTCATCAAAAATTATGGTAAAATATCACAATAAATATTACTCAAAATAAGTTCTCTTAAAAGAGAAAAAATGCCTTTAAAAAAATATTCGTCAAAAAGCTTTATGAAATTATAAAATTTTATATAACTTTGTATTCGTAGTCTAATTTTTTAATTTAAAAATAATGAAAAAAATTCTTTCAATTTTCGCCGGTTTATTATTTGTATCCGGAATATTGCTTACTTCATGTAATTCGAGTAACAGACTTTGCCCGGCTTATCCGCCGTCGGTAATTCAAGGTGATGCCGGACAGCAAACGGTAAATCAAGATGCTTTAAATATCAGCGATAACGCCGATTTATAATATTTTAAATTCTAAACAGCAAAAGCAGAGTTTGTAATATTTTTTTACAAACTTTGTTTGTTTATATATGAAGCAATTCTTTTTAGTCATATTATTTACGTTTAAAATATATTTATCTTTTTCTCAAGGAGAAATAGATACCGAACATAAGATTTTATTCAGGAACGAAAAAAGTTACGGTATAAGTCTGAATACAAACGGTTTCGGTCTCGGATACAGATTTGCAAAACATATAAACATACACAAAAAAAATATTTACGAAGGAGATTTCAGTATAATAAAACACGAAAAAGAATATAAACGGACAAATCCTTACAGTCCGAATCTTTTCAGGTTTGTTTACGGAAAAAAGAATTCGGTTTTCGGCATTCGTTTCGGTGCCGGAATGCAGCATGAGTTATACAGAAAATTCGACAGAAACAGTATTTCGATAAGATGGTTTTATTTAGGCGGTATTACTGCCGCATTTTTAAAACCCATTTATTATCAGATATATAACGATACTTTTAAAACTCTTACATGGCAAAAATTTGTTCATAATACGCCTTGGTGGTATATTTACGATAAAGAACCTTATCTTAACGGAGTATCCGAGATGAGTATTGTTCCGGGAATATATGCAAAAACAGGTTTTTCTTTTGAGTTCGGAAAGACAGACAAACGGCTTAACATCATTGAAGCAGGCATCTCTTTTGATGCATATATAAAAGAACTCGATATTTTGGATACGGAAAAAAATCCTCAATTTATTCCCGTTTTGTTTTTAACTTACCGCTTCGGCAAAGTGGAAAGCGGGTATTATCTTAAAGAGCAAGACGAAGGAACTTATAAAAAGAAAAAGAAATAATTTATTTCCGAATATTTTTTCATTTTTCGGGAAGTAAAACTAATTTATCTTTCAACTTCATAATTTCGTTTTTATTCATCATTTGTTTTCTGAAAATTCCTTTATTATACATTAATGCCTGGTCGGAATAATGCTTGCTCATAAAAACGCCTGATTGTCCCGTAGGAATAATACTTACAGAATTTTCGACATCCGCAAAATCAATTATTATACGCATCGACGGTCCGGAATATGAATAATATTCACCGTTTTTGCTTAAAGCAAAGTTTATATTATTTATAACTTCTCTGCCTCCCCAAACTCCGAACGGTCCCACGTTAAATATTTTTGCGAGTAAGGGAGAAGCTTGTCCTATAAAATGTCGATATTCTACTTTATGAACATTTTTCCATTTGTAGTCTTCGATATCATTTCCGAGTTCTTTTTTAAGGCATGTTACCGTTGAATCAAAAGCTGCCGTAAAAATATCTTTGCGAGTTTCTTTTTTATCTTTCGTAAAAACATTATCCCACCAAACAGATTCGTTATCGGCAAACAAAACAGGCAGAGACCGTGCCGGGGTATGCCCGAGCATCATCAATTCCGTATCTTTGTCGCCGAGTTCGTCTTGCATTGCGAGTTCTAATATTTTTCTCAACAAACGGTAATAAATTACAGGTGCCGCAATATTTTTATCATGCTCTCCGTTCCATTTTTTTAATATTTCGAACGCTTTTTTATGATTAGCGGATTTGCTTAACATAGATTTATCGATATTTTTTAATATCTCTGAAATTATTTCAGGGGCTTTGGAAGAAGTTACGTCAGTTGATACTTTTTTCATCTTTTCCGTTGTCCAGTCGTTGCTTCCGTCTTTAAGAAGTTTTAATATTCTTACGGCTCTGTCTTCCGGCGAATAATATCCGGGATATAATATTCCGTTTACCGAGTCCGGTTGGTTATTTGCCGAATATAACATTCCGGAAGGCGGGTTTATATTTTTAGGATTAAAGTTAAAATCATAATAAGAAACAGGAGCATTTTTCCATGAAGTTATCCTGTCTGTTTTTACCGAATCGTTATATTTAAGTAAAGATGCAGCTTCCCAATATGCAATATTTCCGAATCTGTCGCCATACATAATATTTAAACCGGGCGCGGCAATTAATTTAACCGCTTTTTCTACATCTTTGAGAGAATGAGCATTGTTTAAATCATAAAATGCTTCAATAACTGTTGCCGGATGATGAGTAAAAGTCCAAAAAACCGAAATCGGTTTTTCGTTTTCAAAACCTTCGGTAACAGAATTTACGACAGGACCTCTGTCTGTTATTTTCACTTTCAGGTTCAGGTCGGGAGCATCTTTAATTTTAACGGTTTCGTTTACGAATTTAAATTTTTTCCATCCCGTATGTGTTTTATATTCTGAAGAATCCTTCGGATTTATTTCTTCGAAATAATAATTAACGTCATCATTCTCGAACATAGTAATACCCCATGCAATATCTCTGTTATGAGCAATAAGGGCAAACGGAATACCTGCAATAAAATTACCGTAAAGGCTGAAACCGGGGGTTTCGAGATAAGCTTCGTACCAAACCGAAGGTTGCGAATAAGCTATGTGAGCATCGTTGGCAAATATTACTTTTCCGGAACGTGTTTTTTTGCCGGAAAGCACCCATGCATTACTTCCTCTGAAAAACGGAATTGCCGTTTCGTCAAATAAATCGGTTACATTTGCGGTAATACCGCTTAACAGTTTTATATCCGCACTGTCAATACCGACGGGTATTCTTGCGGTGCCGGGAACATAAGAAGACACAATGTCTTTTAAATAATCTTCTCCTAATTTTGTTTCTATTTCGGTAATAAACGGGTCGTATTTAAATCCTTCCGCAAAACTGAAAGCCATATATGCGGCAATATTAAAAATATCTTTAGGCGTAAAATCTTCTTTTTTAATTCCGAGCAGAGTATATTCCAGCGGTGTTGTTCCGTTGTGCAAGAAATCGTTAACTCCTTTCAGATAATTTTCGGCATCGTCAACATATTGTTTTTCCGTATTATCGAAAAGCATTTTTACGGCTTTTTCGGATGCTTTGTCCGCTTGCAGCATTCTAAAGAATTTATCGTATTTAACGGTTTTTTTACCTGCTATTTCAGAAAGTCTTCCGCTTGCTATACGTCGTAATATTTCCATCTGAAAAAGACGGTCTTGTGCATGCAACCATCCGAAAGCATAATACAAATCGGCTTTATTTTGTGCGTAAATGTGAGGTATCCCGTAATCGTCAAAATAAACATCTACTTTTTTACTTAAACCATGTAATACTTTTCTTCCCGAGTATTGAGGTTTAAGAGAACGCAGATAAAAGAAAATTCCGAGAGATGCAATAATCAGCAATACGAATAAAATCTTAATAATTTTTTTGATATTTTTCATGTTTTCGATGTTTTTAAAATTTTAATAGTAAACGGAAAAGTTTTTTATCCCGAATATACTTCATCCTGAGTAATAACAGCCAATACCCACGAGAAATTACCGGTTGTAATTTTAGTGCCGCAATACTCGCAAATTCCGGCTTGCCCGATATTATCGGCAGGTGCGCCGCAATTAGGACATGAAGCCAAATCGTAATCGTCTTTTTCTACTCCCGTTCGTCTTATAAAAGTCCAATATTCGCTGAAGTTTCTGAGTCTTCCGGCGGAACCGCCTTTTAAATTGCCGTTTATGTCGATAACATAATCCAAAGCCGACACATAAATTCTTACGGTAACCGATTCGTAGAAACGGTCTAAATCAATGCCGGCAAACCTTACGGCACGAATTTTTACGTTCTCCAATTTATTTATAAGCCCGGCTTGTTTATATGTGTTTAACCAGAACATCATATTTTCGTACATTCTGTCGGAGAGTAAGTTTCTTACCGTTTTAAGGTTATTGCGACTCCATGCGTCATATATTTTCAAAAGGTATTTTGCCGCAACGTTTTCGGAAAAATATTCAGTCCATTCATTCCAATCCAAATTATGTCTTCGTGCAAATTCTTCCGCATAAAGCATCATATTTTTCCGGTAAATTACCGGTAATTCAGTTCCTCTTTCGGGTTCGTAATGAGCAAGCCCTTCTGTTCTGAAAACACTTTGCGTAAGTATAATATGTTTTTTTACGAACCATTGCATTTCGCCTTTATTAATTTCGGTTCCGCAACTTTTGCAAACACCGCTGTCCGTAAAATTTGCCGGGGCACCGCAATTGGGGCATGCTAATTTTTGCATTTTTTCGGGTTCGGGAGACAGGATACCGTTTTTGCGGTTAAAATACCAGCGTTCGGTTAAGATATATCGCGTTTTTCTGCCTCTTATTTCTTTTGTGTAATTTGCTTCTATATCAACCGCAATACCGATTGTATCATTCAGGAAATTTATTTCTCCTATTCGCATATTACCTATAACTATTTCGGTAATTCGAACATTTCGCCCGAAATTCTCAGAATAATTTATTTCTTCCGAGGTAAGAAAAGGAGAAAGGTTTTTAAAGTTTTCCGTTCCGAACCAGGTATAATATTTATTGAAAAGCGATGCAACAAAATCCAGAAACAGTACTTTAGAAAAATTTACGTCAATTTGTTTTAAACGTCTTATATCATCGTCGATATTATTGTGTCTTACCGTTCTTGCCTGTACGCCGGGAGAAGGTAAAATTAAGTTTCTTCCGTTGTTGTTACGTTTTTGCACATAGTAAGCAAGAACAAATATTAAAATAATAAGAGGTATTGATATTTGAGGCGGTAATTCTCTGAATAAAAGATATATTAAGAATCCTATTCCGTCTCCTCCTCCGTTTCCGGAATAAGAACCTCCGCCCGAATAAGAGCCGCCGCCGCCAGAATAAGAATGACCGCCTCCGGGTCTTGCTTGAATAATGTCATTAAAGACCGGCATTAAAATAAACAGCAAGACCAATAAAGCGGAAATTAAAACAAATATTTTATGATTTTTTTTAATCATGTCGATTGAGTTTTCAAAACGGTTAACAAAGATGTTTACAAATCGACCTCCAAATCGTCGGGAAGTTCGTTAATGTCATTTTCTGCCGGCAATATATACTCGGCAAATATTTTTCCGGAGTTTTTAAGTTCTTTTATAAAAGCAGTTGCTATATCTTTCCGGTTAAATACGGTTTGGAAATTATTATTCAGTGTTTGCCATTCTTCGTCAGGAACTGCAGTAAGAGCGCCTCTGTCAGGCAAAATCAGGACTTGTTTTTCGAAAACCGAAAGGAATATCAGAACACCTGTTTTTTGTCCGGTAAATCGTATTCCTCCTTTTTGAAATATTGCTCTTCCGTATATTTCAACATTTCTGTTCATACGTTTTTTTCTTATAAGCAATCTTTTAAGAGGATTTATAAGTTCGCATATAAGGTAAAGTAAAACAAAAGATGCAAGAGCTATAAAATAAATATGGTAAACATCTATAATAAATTCGGCAAACATCAGCCAAGAAACAATCAGAAAAGAAACAACAGAAGCAAAAAAGAGAGAAACATCCCTGTAATTTCCGGAGTTTTTTCTTACTGCGGCAACAATTTCGACAAGAGATTTGTTTTCGATATCTTCAATTGTTTTATAAAGTTCTGATTTAAAATCATCATTGAATTGCTTCATAGGTAACTCGGTTAAAAAATTCAGATTTTAAATTTAGACAAAAAAAGAATTAAAGAAAAATTTGTTTGTAAAAATGATAAATTACAATTTTGAGCGTTATAAAACAACAAAAAAATGAAGGGGAAATTAATTGTATTTTCGGCACCTTCGGGTTCGGGCAAGACTACGATAGTCAGAGAGTTATTGAAAGACAAACGTTTTAATGCCGAATTTTCGGTATCAGCCGCCACAAGAGAAAAACGACCGTCGGAAATTGACGGAAAAGATTATTATTTTTTATCGGCAGAAGAATTTAAAAGAAAAATAGAAAATAACGAGTTTGCCGAATGGGAGGAGGTTTACGAAAATCAGTTTTACGGTACTCTTAAATCGGAGATAGAACGTATAACAGAGAAAGGTAATAACGTTATTTTTGATATTGATGTTGCGGGCGGATTATCAATAAAAAAATTGTATAAAGATGATTGTCTTACCGTTTTTATTATGCCGCCGTCAATAGAGGAATTAAAAAGAAGACTTCTTAAGAGAGGTACCGAAACCGAAGAAAGTTTAAAAAAGCGTTTGGCTAAAGCCGAAAAAGAGATGCTTTATGCGGATAAGTTCGATAAAGTAATAATAAACGACATACTCGAAGATGCTATAAACGAAGCAAAAGCTGTTGTTTCGGAGTTTATTTCTCTCGGAAAAGATTGATTTATTTCATTTTAAGAATATCCAAGATAAAAGAATAAATAAGAGCGGTTTCTTTGTATGATTTATATCTTCCGGTAATTCCTCCGTGTCCGGCATTCATTTCCGTAAATAAGTAAACCGGGTTATCTCCCGTATTGTATTCTCTTAATTTTGCCGTCCATTTGGCAGGTTCCCAATATTGCACTTGAGAATCGTGTAAACCTGCGGTAATGAACATTGCCGGGTAGTTTTGTTTTTTTACGTTGTCGTAAGGCGAATAAGACAGTATATAATCGTAGTATTTTTTTTCGTCCGGATTTCCCCACTCGTCATATTCCGCCGTAGTAAGCGGAACCGTTTTGTCGAGCATGGTGGTAAGGACATCTACAAACGGCACTTCGGCAATAATTCCGGCATACAAATCGGGTCTCATATTTGCAACCGCACCCGTAAGAAGTCCTCCCGCACTTCCTCCTTCGGCAAATGTTTTTTCGGGAGACGACCATGCGTTTTTATGTAAATATTCGGTGCATGCTATAAAGTCGTAGAAAGTATTTTTTTTGTGTAAAAGTTTTCCGTTTTCATACCATTTTCTGCCGTACTCCTGCCCTCCTCTTACATGAGCAACGGCATAAACAAAACCTCTGTCGAGCAAACTTAAAACGGAAGGTCTGAAAACAACATCGGCACTGTAGCCGTATGCTCCGTATGCATTTATAAGCAAAGGATTTTTACCGTCGGGTATTAATCCTTTTTTATATACCAAAGATACCGGTATTTTAACTCCGTCCGGTGCCGTTGCGTATAAACGTTTTGATTCGTAATTTTCTTTTTTAAAATCTTTTCCGGCAAATTTTTGCTTCAGCAATTTTTTATTTCCCGTATTCATATCATAGTCATAATACGAAACCGGAGTAGTAAAAGAACTGTAACCGAATCTTAATTTATCGGTAAAATATTCGTCGTTATCCGAAATCCAAATTTCATAAACATCTTCTCCGCAATCTATGTATTTGCTTTCTCCGTTTTTCAGATTAATTACTCTCAGCCGCATTAATCCGTCTTTGCGCTCGTTAACGGCTAAAAAATCTTTAAACACTTCAAAATCTTCTATAAAAACATCTTTATTATGCGGAATCA
>JAADDR010000028.1 GCA_013153865.1 Chlorobiota bacterium
ATAATCGAAAATTTTTAAGGTTCATTTTCGGGCAAAAATAAATCCGGCAATTGCCGGATTGTGTCGTTGTGAATTTTAATTTTTAAGTTATTTTCTTGTTGTTGTAATTATCGTAAAGTAAAGTTTGATATATCTACATACGCATGGATTTTGTGCGAATATGCCAATTTTATGTATGAAAAATCGGCGAGTATGCCAATTTTATACACGTATATTTGCAAAAAATAGAGGCTGTCTCAAAAGTCCGGTTTGTCATACCGAAACAGGTTCGGCGCAAGTTTCCGGATTTATTTAACTTCGTTGAGCCTTTCAGGGTTCGAAATCTTATTTGGTTGATATTTATGCGTTTGTACAGATACTGAAACAAGTCCGGTATAACAAAACGGTTTTTTGATACAGCCTCATTTATTATTCTGTCCCGAAAATAATAAAATCGAAAAAAAACAGTTTAAAACATAGCTTTTTTAATTTCAATTGAATTGTTATTTTTGCAAAAAACATTTTTACTTGTGAAAAAATTCTTTTTGTTATTTCTTTTAATATTACCCGTAATTGCATCTTCGCAATTAGATATTACCGTAACAAGCAAACTGGTTCCATTATACACTGCTGACGGCGATACTTTAAGCGGCTGCCGCGATTCTTTAATTTGGTTTAAAGCCGAAGTTACCGACGGAGGAAATCCCGTTACCGGTGCCGAATATTATTGGGACTTTGACGACGGATATTCCCTGCAGGGAACCGACAGAGATTCCGTAGAACACCAATACGAAAACGGCGGCGGATATCGTGTTAAACTAAAAGTAGTTGATGCCGGTTCTCAAACAGGTTTTAAAATATTGCCGGTAAAAATTGCTCCGCAACCGAATTATTCAAAAACAAAAGTTGATTTACCCGAAGACGTGAACGGAATATGCAAAGGAAGTTCCGCAAATCTTATCGGAAAAGCATATACGGAAAAATGGAAAGATACCGTAATTTACGAAGTAAAAGAAGAATCCGCAAAAGAAATAAATGATGTTTTACCTTATTCCTCATCGATATTCTTTGACGAATTTCCGGAAGGACAAACTTTTAATGCCGGAGATATAGACTCGATAGGCATATCGTTGGAACATTCCGATAGCGGAAATTTGGAAATAAAACTTACCTGCGAAAACGGGACATCGGTTATTTTAAAAAATTACGATAACACAAATCACGCATATCTCGGAGAACCTGTTGACGATGAAGCAAGCTCCGAAGTCGGAACTCCTTACACATACTATTGGAGCAATTCTTCAACATCCGGAATAATAAATGCTGCAACTTTAAGCCCTATACCCGAAGCCGCATACCTGCCGGAAGAAAGTTTGGATAACTTTGCAGGTTGCCCTATGAACGGAAATTGGACCATAGACATTTCCGATAACCAAAATACCGATAACGGATTTGTTTTTTCGTGGATAATAGTATTTAAAGAATCCGTAAAACCTGCCGTCTGGACATTTAGAGACACTCTTGTTCCTTATAAAACAGTTGACGGAACAATTATAGGAAGCACTTATTGGGAAGGTAAAAACACGGGAGGAACATTTCCTTATGTTTCGGGAGATACAATCACAGGAAACACAACCGCATCACCTGATGTTTACGGTCCAAACGGATATAAATTTCACGTAATAAATAATTTCGGATGCCCGCAAGACACTCAAATTATTTTAACGGCAGAAGAAGCAAGTGCAACGGCAACACCTCAAAACGGCGAAGCCGAATTAGACGTAAAATTTAAAAACACAACAAGTTGGGCAACGGAAAAAGAGTGGGATTTCGGCGACAGAAGTCTTACTGAACTCATAACCGACGAAGATACCGTTTCTCATACATATATTGAAAAAGGAACATATAAAGCAATACTGAAAGTAAGCGACGACAAAGGTTGTTTCGATTACGACACTATTACCGTGGAAGTATCCGTTGAGCCGTCTAAACTCGAAAACATACCCAATGTTTTTACACCTAACGACGACGGTATTAATGACGTATGGAAATTTTCCGAAGAAAGTTTAAAAGGAATGGAAAAATTTCATATAACAATATACAACCGGTGGGGCAAAAAAGTATGGGAAACATACGACCAAGACGAAGCAATAAACACCGGATGGGACGGTAAAAACTCGCTCGGTATAACCTGCTCTCCGGGAGTTTATTACTACGTAATAAAAGCCGAAGGAAAAGACGGCATAATATACGAAGGCGATCGCGGAGGAACCGACGATACCCAAACAACAAGCACCGAAGAAAACAAAATAACGGCAGGATGTAAAGGAACTATCAGATTATTCAGATAATTTTGCTGCATCTTTTACTACTCTGAATCCTATTGTTGCATTTACGGTAACAGGCTTAGATGCCCTACGGTTTGTAACCCTTAACATCTCGGGAGTATTATACCAAGAACCGCCCCTGTGAACTTTCAATCTGCCTTTTTTCGGTCCTTGAGGATTCTTTTCCGGCATTTTGCCGTAATATTCAGAATCATACCAATCAGAGCACCATTCCGACACATTACCGCTCATATCAAACATACCTGCTCTGCAAGGTTTTTTAGCCCCCGCATTATGCGGATGATTCCCTGAATTGTTTCTGTACCAAGCCGTTTCATCCGGATTATTACTGCCCGCATACAAATAATGTTTCATATTTTGCGGAAACGGCAAATGTCCGCCCTTTGCCGCATATTCCCACTCGGCTTCGGAAGGCAGCCGTCCGCCTGTATATTTGCAATAAGCATCGGCACCGAACCAACTTACGAATACAACCGGAGTATTTTCAAAACCCGGTTCGACAAAATATCCGGAATCTTCGGCAAAAATATGACAAGAAACTCCTTTATAAGACGATTTCATATCAATATATTTTCTCAACAAAGATGTATCCGGATTAACGGCATTCAAAAATTTACAATACTCTCCGGCAGTAACCTCATATTTTCCCATATAAAAATCCTCTACATATATTTTACGCACGGGTAACTCGTCGTCATCGCCCTCGGCAGAACCGACTTTAAACCTGCCGCCTTTTACAAAAACGAAATAATCATCGGAAGTTTGTCCGTATAAATTATGATAAGACAAAACCGATAAATATAACAAAACAATAAAAGCAATTTTTTGCATTTCTTTTTAAATTAAAAGGATTTAAGTATGTTTGCAGACAAAATTAAAGATAAATATTCGAAATGTATTATAAAAACAAAGTTATTTGGATAACCGGCGCATCATCCGGCACAGGCGAAGCATTGGTTTACGAATTAGCAGAAAAAGATGCTGACATAATAATATCGGCAAGACGAGAAGACGAACTCAAAAGAGTAAAAAACAACTGTAAAAATCCGGATAATATCTTTATTTTACCGTTAGATTTAGAAAAACACGAAGAATTACCCGAAAAAGCAAAAACGGTTATCGACAAATACAAACGAATAGATATTTTGTTTAACAACGGAGGAGTAAGTCAGCGTTCTCTTGCCGAAAATACGGACATTAATGTAGATAAAAGACTTATGAACATCAACTATTTCGGAACCGTTATTTTAACAAAAGCCGTTTTGCCTCAAATGATAAAACAAAAATCAGGACATATAATCGTAATGACCAGTCTTACCGGAAAGTTCGGAACTCCTTTGCGCTCGGCTTATGCGGCATCGAAACACGCATTGCACGGGTTTTTCGACAGCTTAAGAGCAGAAATTTACAAATACAATATATCAGTTACTTTAATTTGTGCGGGATTTATAAGAACCCGAATAGCAATAAACGCTCTTACGGAAAACGGAGAAAAGCAAAATGCCGACGATCCTAAAACAAAAGCCGGCATGTCCCCGAAATATTTTGCAAAAAAAACACTGAAAGCCGTTGCAAAAAAGAAAGAAGAATTTATAATCGGAGGCAAAGAAAAATACGGAGTTTACATAAAACGTTTTTTTCCGAATTTATTCTCTAAAATAATCCGTAAAGCAAATGTCCGATAATAACGATATTTACGAATTTACTGCAAAAACTTTTCAAGGGCTCGAAAAGATTTCAGCTTCGGAATTAAAAAAGACAGGTGCCGAAAACATAAAAATCTTAAAAAGAGCCGTAAGTTTTACGGGCAACAAAGAAGTTATGTATCGGGCAAACTACGAAGTGCGCACGGTATTAACCGTTTTACGTAAGATAAAAGAATTCGAAGCAAAATCATCCGAAGAACTCTACGAAAAAGCAAAAAACACAGAATGGGACAAATATTTAGATCCGGAAGAAAGTTTTTCGATAGATAAAACCGTTTATTCCCACATTCATAAACATTCTCATTTTGCCGCCTTAAAAACAAAAGACGCAATAGCCGACTATTTTACCGGCAAATACGGAAAACGCCCGTCGGTAAACACAAAAAATCCGGACAAAAAAATACATCTTCACATAAGCGGAACAAAATGCACTCTGTCTTCTGACACCTCCGGAGAACCGTTGTTTAAACGAGGATACCGCTCCGCTTCGGGAGTTGCTCCGTTAAACGAAGTACTTGCCGCAGGCATTGTTATGCTTACCGATTACAAAGATATAGAATATTTTTACGACCCGATGTGCGGTTCCGGAACAATATTAACGGAAGCGGCACGCATTTTTATGAATATACCGCCCGGATACGGCAGAAAAGATTTTGCATTTCGCAAATTTAAAGACTACGATTACCGGTTATGGAACAAAATTAAAAGAGAAGCAGACAAAAAAATTAAAAAAGAAATACCCGTAAAAATAATAGGAACGGATATTGACGAAAATATGGTAAAAATTGCACGAAAAAACATTTCCAATGCCGGACTTCGACACTTTATAACGGTAAAACAAAAAAACTTTATAGGTACGGAACTGAAAAACAGAAAAGGAATTATAGTTACAAACCCGCCTTACGACGAAAGAATAAAATCATCGGATATATACAAATTATACAAAGATACCGGAGATACCCTTAAAAAAGGTTATAAAAACTCAACGGCTTATATATTTTCCGGAAATTTAAAAGCATTAAAACATATAGGATTAAAAGCATCTCAAAAATACCGCCTTTACAACGGCAAAATAGATTGCAGGCTTTTAAAATATGATTTATATTAAATGTATTCTAAAATATTTTTTTATATTTGCTGATTATTTTTTGAACAGTATCAATTATGTCATTTGATTTATTAAAGTGGTATAAAAAGAATACCGAAGGAGACATTATGTATTCCTTTTTGGGAGAAGTATCGGAAGACGTAATTACGGCAATACTGGACAAAATAGAGATGTCATTGGATGAAAGAGACACAGACCTTAAAACATTTAAAAAAATATATCACATATCCGTAGAAGCACTCCAAAACTTATTTCATCATTCGGACTCTCCGGCAAAGAAAAACGGACAATCGCCCATAGAAAGCAATGTTGCGTTTATATTAAAAGAAGAACACGAAAACAAAGAAAAAAACATCGAGCATCAATTTATAATAACAACCGGAAATTTTATAAACAAATCAAATACCCGGATGCTTAAAGAACGCATAGATCAGCTAAACTTCCTGTCTAAAGACGAAATTAAAGTGTTATACAAATTAATTTTAAACAACGATACTTTTTCGGAAAAAGGCGGAGGAGGTTTGGGAATGATAGATTTGGTAAAACGCTCCGGAAATAATTTAAGTTACAATTTTTACAATTTCGACAATAATTATATATTTTTTACATTAAGAATTGCAATTTAGAAATATCATTATTAAATTTGTGCAAATAAGATAAATAATTAAACACTGATATGGAGTCTATACGAATTGAAAAAACACGAAAAACACCCGACATTACTTTTGATGCGGAAAAAGGAATTTTGCAAATAGAGGGAAAGTCCATTCCGGAAAATTCCATAGAATTTTACAAACCTTTGGTGGATTGGCTCGACGAATACGGAAAATCACCTAAAGATACAACCGAAGTAAACATAAAATTAGAATATTTTAATACAAGCTCTTCAAAATGTATTTTAGACGTTTTTAAAAAACTGGAAGCTATTTACAAAAACAATCATAACGTTATAATAAACTGGTATTACGAAGAAGACGACGAAGACATGCTCGAAGCCGGAGAAGATTACCAATCCATACTTAAAATACCTTTTAAGATGATAGAAATGGAAGAATAAAATTCCGAAATTAAAGACTCTTTATTTTAAATATTACATTTTTCAAAAGAAAACGGAAAGTATAAATTATGCTTTCCGTTTTTTTATCTCCGCAAAACCTCCGCTACATCAATAAAGTATTGCGCTCGGCATCCAAACGAAGAAATATAAACAAAAATACCGAAAACGAAACCAACGAAGACCCGCCGTAACTGAAAAACGGCAAAGGAATGCCTATAACCGGCGCCAAACCCACGGTCATGGCAATATTAACCGCATAATGAAAAAATAAAACCGATGCCAAAGAATAACCGAAAATAACCGAATAAGCAGAACGCTGCCTTTCAGCCAATTTAACAATTCGAAGAAGCAATACGGTAAAAATTATAATTACTCCGGCAGTCCCGATAAAGCCCCACTCCTCTCCCACGGTGCAAAAAATAAAATCGGTATCCTGCTCCGGAACAAAATTAAACTTTGTTTGAGTTCCTTTAAGATAACCCTTACCGGCAAAACCTCCCGAACCTATTGCTATTTTAGACTGATGCACGTTATATCCTACTCCCGTTATATCTTTTTCTATGCCGAACAATACGTTTATACGGGTTCGCTGATGCTCTTTCAGCACATTATAAAAAACATAATCGGTAGAATAAGCCGAGCCCATATAAAACAACAGCAACAAAGGCATTAAAAGACGATAAAACTTTCCTTTGCCGAAAGCATTTATAACTTCCGCAAACAATACAATTAAAACCGATATAAACAAAACCGTATGCAAAGGTATATTTTTGCGAAATAAAACTACGGGTATCAAACCCGCCAATGTTAAAAAAGTAACGGCAAAAGCATAAATAAAAGTTTCCTTTCCTTTGCCCGTAAAAATCCAAAATACTACTAATGCGGCAGCAATAAGTAAAATAAAAAGAGTATTTATACTTATAAAAAATACCGATATAAATACCGCAACCTCAATAAAAATAATCATCAAAAAATAAACCGGCAAACCCAATCTGTATATTACCAAAATAAAAGAGGCAAAAACCAAAGCACTTCCGGCATCTCCCTGCAATAAAATCAGACCTGCCGGCAAAGCAATTATCATAAGCAAAATAATAAGATTCTTAAAACTCGAAAATAACTTAAACCCGTCTCTGCCCGCAAATTGAGACAAAGCAAGTGCCGTTGCCAATTTTGCAAATTCCGCCGGCTGAAGTTTAAAACTGCCTATTATAAACCACGAACGCGAACCTCCCGTTTTATCTCCTATAAACAATACCAGTATCAGCATTAAAATAATAATACCGTATATGTAATAAGAAACGGCGGGTATAATATGACCTTCGATAAATAAAATTCCGACAAACAAAATAAAACTTATACCTATCATAAGAAGTTGCTTGCCGTATCTCGACGAAAAAGTAAAATCGCTGCCGTCAAACGACGAAGAATAAATATTCATCCACCCTGCCGCAACAAGCAAAACATACAGCAAAAGCGTTATAAAGTCAATATTTTGTATTACTTTCGATTTCATGTATTATTTTTTTTTGCAAAAACATTGTGTCATTTTCATTTTTCGTTAATTAAATTTGCTTCTTCAATTCGTTTTACCAGCCAAGGTCTCGAAACGGAATCGGTAAGATATTTTTCTATAATCAGACTTGCAATAGGAGCAGCCCAAGCAGAGCCGTAACCTGCGTTTTCGACATAAACGGCTACCGCAATTTCGGGATTTTCTTTAGGAGCAAAAGCTATGAATATGGAATGGTCTTTACCGTGCGGATTTTGTGCCGTTCCGGTTTTTCCGCAAATACTCAGTCCGGGCACGTATGCCGAAACCGCAGTTCCTTCGGTTACTACGGACTCCATTGCATCCGCAACCGGCTCGAAATATTTGCTTTCTACTTTGGTATAATGTTTTTCGAGATAACGTTTGTCTATTTTTTCGTTTTCTATATTTTTAACTATATGAGGAGTGATATAATAACCGCGATTTGCTATTATTGCGGCTAAGTTTGCCGTTTGCAAAGGAGTAAATCCGAGTTCTCCCTGCCCTATTGCCAAAGATATTACCGTATTGTAGTTCCAATGCCCTTTACCGTAATACTTATCGAAATAAGATGCGGGATAAATAATTCCTCTTCTTTCGGTACCTAAATCCGTTCCGAGTTTTGTTCCCAAACCGAAAGATTTTACATAAGAGACCCAATCGTTATAGGCATCGGCGTAATTATCAAATCTTCTGTCGGAAATTATGCGTTTAAATACATGACAATAGTAAGCATTACTCGATAATTGTATGGATTTTTTAAAACTTACCGCACCGCTTACATGGTCTTTCATAATATAAGTTCCGGCATTATAACCGTTTACGGTAAATACCGTTTTGTCGGTAATCAGTCCTTTTTGGAGAGCTATTAAAGCATTAACCGTTTTAAAGGTTGACCCGGGCGGATACATAGAGCGCAGAGCTCTGTTAAACAGCGGATTATTATCGGCACTTTCTATTTTTCCGTAATTACGGGCAAGTTTTTTCCCTACGAATAAATTCGGGTCGTAAGCCGGGCTTGTAACCAAAGCGAGCAATTCTCCGCTCGACGGTTCTATAGCAACTATGCTTCCTATTTTATTTTGCATTAAAGTTTCTCCGAACTTCTGCAAATCTATATCTAAAGATGATGTAATATTTTTGCCTGCTTCAGCCGGTAAATCGTATTTTCCGTTTTTGTAGGAACTTTGGATGCGACCCAAAACATCAACCATATAAATTTTAGTTCCTTTTTTTCCTCTGAGTTCTTTTTCGTATGTTTTTTCTATACCGCTTTTACCTATATAATCGCCCATTTGGTAGTAATCGTCGTTTTTAAGGTCTTCAGCATCAACTTCGCCGAGATACCCGAGCACATTTGCCGCCGCCGCATAGGGGTAAGTTCTTAAAGAACGTTTTTCGACGAAAAAACCGGGATAGCGATATAATTCTTCGGCTATTCGGGCGTATTCTTCTTCGTCGATTTGTTTTTTCAGCAAAACCGGTTTGTATGAGTATTTATTTTTTTCGAATTTCTTTTTTAAGTCGTCCGGTTCTATGCCCGTAAGTTTGCAGAAAGCCGCCGTATCAAAAGTTTCTATACTTCTGGGAACAACTTTTAAATCGTAGTTTACTCTGTTTGCTACTATAATTTTGCCTTTTCTGTCGAAAACAAATCCTCTCGAAGGGTAAACGGTTATATGCCTTAGGGTATTATTTTCGGCTGACAGCTTGTATTTGTCGTCGATAACTTGTATGTAAAACAACTTGACAATAAAAATAATTGCCGTTGTGATAAATATGGAGCTTATGACAAATCGTTTAGTTTTCAATTATCGTTTTGCGAATAAAAATTGACTTAAAATAATAAGAGCCGAAACCGTAACGGAAGCGGTAATTGTTTTTATTAATGTTTGCGAAAAATCTTGAAATCCGAATTTTAAGAAAATATAATATGCGGCATTATGCACAAGAGCAAGTATAAAAGCGTATTTAAGAAACCATGAAAATCCGTAAAGGGTAATACTCGGCGAAGTATCGGGCAGGTATCCGTCGCGCGTGCTTAATATTCTCAGGACCATAGGTCTTAAAAAAGCCGCAATAAGTAAAGATGCCGCATGAACGCCGCCCGTATCTTCAAACATATCGAGTATTAAGCCGGTAAAAAAAGCCGACAGTAAAAGTGCCCACCCGCTTATGTCGAAGGGCAGCAATAATATAAACAGAACGTAAAAAAGCGGTCTTACTTCGTAAGAAGTTAGTTTTATGTTGTCGAATAAAAATATCTGTAAAAAAATCAGAAGTAAAAATAAAGCCGCATTTTTTAATAAAACGTTAAGTGTCAAAACAAAAATTTTTTATGAGTTCGCAGGTCAAAGATAAAGATTATTTGAATTAAAATCTTAAGTAAACGTCAATTTTTATTTTGCATATGATTTTTTATGCACCGTTTCGGTTAATATATTTTTATTTCGTTATATAAGGTATCTCGTTCTACCGGAGTGCGTCCGGCATTTTTTATAAGGTTTACCAAATCTTGCGTTGTCATTTTCGGGTTTTTGTCTTCGGCTCCCGCCATAGAGTATATTTTGGTGCTGTCGTCTATTGTTCCGTCGATATCGTCAACACCGAAAGATAAGGATAATCTTGCCGTATTTTTTCCTATACCGGGCCAATATGCTTTAATATGGGGAAAATTATCGAGGTATATTCTTGAAACGGCAAAATTTTTAAGGTCTTCTATCGAATTTACTTCTCCTATGTGAGAGAGGGTATTGTTTTCTTTACGGTATTTAAGGGGTATAAATGTATTGAATCCTCCTGTTTTGTCTTGTAATTTTCTGAGTTCCGACATATGATGTATTCTGTGCCGGTATGATTCTATATGTCCGTAGAGTATGGTTGCATTGGACGGTATTCCGTTTTTATGTGCCGTTTCGTGGATATTAAGCCACATATCGCTTGATGCTTTTTCGTCGCATATTTCTTTTCTGATATCGGGATGAAATATTTCGGCACCGCCTCCGGGTATTGAGTCTAATCCGTATTCTTTAAGTTTTTTCAGTCCTTCGTCTAATGAGAGTTTGGCTTTTTTAATCATATACTCGAGTTCTACGGCGGTAAAAGCTTTTATGTGAATATCGGGAATTATTTGTTTTATTTTTTGCATTATTTTGCCGTAGTAATGCAAATCGCGCTTAGGGTGAACGCCTCCTACGATATGAACTTCGGTAACTCCCTTGTTTTTATATGATTCAACTGTTTTCAAGATGTCTTCTTCCGTCAGTTCCCAAGCTCCTTCTTCTCCTATTTTTCGGGCATATGAACAGAATTTGCAGTTATATATGCATATATTCGAGGGTTCTATATGAAAGTTTTTATTGAAATATGTTTTATCACCGTGTTTTTGTTCTCTGATAAAGTTTGCCAGCATGCCGAGAAATGCGAGTTCTCCTTTTTCGTAGAGTGTAAGTGCTTCGTTGTCGGAAATACGTTTGCCGTTTATTACTTTATTTGCAATTGTTTGCAAATCTTCGGGTATATCGGCATTTTGTAATAAGGTTTCGATATTTTGTTTCATTTTTATTTTGCTTGTGGAATGCAATTATAAATAAAAAACCCTTGATATTATCACATCAAGGGCATAAAAATATTTTTTTATAAAAAATATCTCGACAAGGAATTTATTTCTTATTTGTGCGGAATTTCGCTTGATACCGACAGTTTTTTTCTGCCTTTTCTGCGTCTTGCGTTTATTATGTTTCTGCCGCTTGCGGATGCCATACGTTCTCTGAATCCGTGTTTATTTCGTCTTTTTCTGTTCGAAGGTTGAAAAGTTCTTTTCATTGCTCTGTGTTTTACTTATTTTTCCTATCTGATTTTCAGGTCTGCAAAGGTATTATTTTTTTATTTATCACAAAAAATTAAGATAATTTTTATTTTTTTTTGTTATTCCAATATTTTAAGTCTTTCTTTTAAATGTTTTATATTATCTCTAACGACCGGAATTTCGGTTTTATGTTCCGAGTT
>JAADDR010000097.1 GCA_013153865.1 Chlorobiota bacterium
ATATTTTGTATGCGGCATGTTCGTAAAACGTTCTTATTTTGTCTTTAAAAGGTATATTGTAAGAATCTAAAACAGGGAAAAAATAAGACTCGACATATTCTCGTCCTAAAGATTTAGGCATTTGTTCTTTGTAATAAGGGATATTATCAAGCTCCGACAGTAATGATATATTGATTTTTCCCGTTTTTCCTATTTCTCCGTCTTTATCATATTCTTTGTTTAGCGGTTTAACCAAGTTATTAATAATAAAATTAAAAGGAGATACGTCAAATGCTTTTCTTTTTCCGGAGTCATCATCGTAAGAGATATTTGCAAATCCTCCCAAGTTCAAACAAATGTCATATTCCGGGAACAGAAGTTTGTCTCCTGCCGGCACCAAAGGTGCTCCCTGCCCTTTTAATGCAGTGTCAAGGTTTCTGAAATCGGATATAACCGGAATTCCGGTTTCGGCGGTAATAAATGCCGCATCGCCTATTTGAAAAGTAATTTGTTCTTGCGGTTTGTGAAAAACAGTATGCCCGTGCGAAGCAATAATATCGGGGGTTACTTCGTTTTTTAAAAAACATTTTGCTTTTTGTCCTATATATTTTCCGTATTGTTTATGAAACAAAATAAACTCGTAAGCATTAAGTTTTTGAGCTTCGGACAACTTTTTTTTTGTTTGTAAATCATAAGGATAAAAACCGGTTTTAATAATTTCGTAATCGTATGCTAAAGATGAACTTTTAAATCGGCAAAGAGCAAAATCCAAACCGTCGAGCGAAGTTCCGGACATAATACCGAGTATTGTTTTCGATTCTGACATAACAATCGCCGTTTTATAATTAAATTAAATATGTCGTAAAGATAAAATAATCATTAAAATTATTGACTTTTAGGATAAAATATGATATATTATCGCTTTATTACGTTTAAAACCTGATTTTAAAATGAACAAAATAATATTTTATATATTTTTAACCGTTATTTTTACCGCATGCGACAAATCCGATATAAATTCCGATACAGGTCTTTTTACAAGGACTATAACGGTTGACGGAGTTTCGAGAAGATATGCGATTTACATCCCCGAAGGGATTGAAGATATTGCGGTTCCTATTGTTTACGAATTGCACGGCGGGGGTATTTACATTGAAGACATGACCGGCGAGAGCGGTTACAAAACACCTTATAAATTATGGACGGATATAGCCGACAAAGAAAAATTTATAGTTATTTATCCCGAAGGGCTTAACGGCAGTTACGGAAAACCCACATGGAACGATTGCAGAGGCAACTGCATCGTAAGTTCAAATGCCGATGACATAAAATTTATTTCAGTACTTACCGATAAAATTATATCAACATATAAAGTTGATGAAAGTCGTATTTATGTTTCGGGGACATCCAACGGCGGTCTTATGGCTTTGCGAACCGCTTCGGAATTATCCGACAGAATTGCAGCAGTTGCCGCAGTTGCGGCATCCATGCCGGATACAACATGTTGCAATGCTCCGGAGAATCCTATTTCAGTATTATTTATGAACGGCACCGACGATAATCATCTGCCTTACGAAGGAGGGTTTGTTTCTTATCCTCCCAATCCTGATTACGGGTCTGTTTATTCTACCGAATATTCCGTTGATTTTTGGAAAAATTTTAATCACACAGACAGCATTCCTGACATCTTTGTTTTTCCGGACAGAGATACCTCGGACGGCGGAATTGTAGAAAGATATACATATAAAAACGGTGTTGAAAATACGGAAGTTGTTTTGTATAAAATAAACGGCGGCGGACATTCGGCTCCCAGTATTAAAGAACAATATTCGGCATTATTCGAAGAATACTTCAACAAACAAAATCATGATATAGAGATGACGGACGAAGTTTGGGCTTTTTTTAAGGATAAACGTTTATAGCCGCTTGTCGGGACTTATGTTTTTTAAAGATATATCATTATCTGATTTTTTAAGTTCGCCTGTCATATTTTCTAAACGTAATTGCAATTCGGAATACACCGTATTTTTTATATATTTTGAATAATCTTCACCGAAATTTTCGTATTTTTTAATTACTTCGGATATTTTAAGCAGTTCCGTATCTGCCGCCGGTTGAAATCCGTAGTTTTTTTCGGAAACAATTTTGCTTATAATTCCCGCTTCCGTCATATCGTTAAGCATCATTACGGTAATATTGACCGGCAACCCTGTATCCGAAGCCAAATCTTGAACTCCGGGAGCTTTTTCTCCTTTTTTAAAATAATCGATAATATAAACAAGAATATACAGAGCAAGTTTTTTACGGTAATTTATGCTTAATTTTTTCAGCATTACATCAGACCCTTTAAGCTTTACGTTTTGCACCGCAAATGAAATTTCGGCACCGAGTAAAACCACAAACCAAGCTGTTTGCAGCCAAATAAGAAATAGCGGTAATGCCGCAAAACTTCCGTAAACGGCACTTATGCGTGTTGCGCCCGCCTGAAAATAAACATACAGACTTTGAAAAATCTGAAATATTGTTCCTGCCGTAATACCGGCTATTATTGCCGCCCGGAACTCTACCTTAGTATTAGGCATTACAAGATACAATATCGTAAATATAGTCCAAATCAGCAAAAACGGAAATATCTTGGCAAAATGCAAAAACAGCGGAGTAGCAAAATCGAACATTCCTCCCGACGGTAAGTTTGAAATTTGTGCCGTAATAAAAACCGTAGTGCTGCTTGCCAATATCAAAAATATCGGACCGAGTAGCATCATGGTAAGATAGTCCGTAAACTTACGCATAATACTTCGGGGTTCTTTAATGTCCCAAACACGATTAAATATACTTTCTATATTAGACATTAACTTAATGACCGACCATAATAACAATACAAACCCCAATCCGGCTATAACTCCGCCTTTTGCCGTTCCGAGCATGGTTCCGGTAAAATCGAGAATGTATGACAATACTTGCTCCTGCCCCTTAAAACTTTCGGTAATTTCTTTTTCCAACACGGCTTCCAGACCGAAACCTTTTGCAATACCGAAACCCAATGCCAACACCGGCACTATGGACAAAAGAGTGAAATAAGTCAAAGCAGACGCACTTAAACTTAACTTATCCTGTTTATATCCTTGTAATCCTAAAGATACCGTACGTAAAAAGTTAACTAAAGCACGCATGGGTCCGGAAAGTTTTTTTACGTCAACCGACCACAGTTCGTTTTTCAGAAATTCTTTAAATCTTTTTATTTTTTCTTTCATATAAAAAGTAAAACTTTATTATGTTTCGTAAAATTAACAAAATTTAGTAAATCGGTATCATTAAATTATTTTTAACGGTATAACAGTATGGCAAAATTCATACCCGGAGAGTAAGATTTAAAAAAATTGACGTAAATTTGCAAAAAAACACCGATGAGATTTTATTTATTTTTTTTGTTTATTTTTTTAATAAGTTTTCATACTTCGGCACAACGCACCGTCAGCGGTCACATAAGTAAAACGGGAGGCGGTGCGGCGGCGGGAGCAAAAGTTTCCGCAAAAAATGCTCCCGGAATTTTCACTTTAACTGACGAGAAAGGATTTTACAAAATAGATATACCGGAGGAAGTAAAAAGTTTATATGTTTCTTTTTCGGGCATGGTAAGTAAAACTGTTAAGATTAAAGATTTTGATATAATAAACATAACCCTTGTTCCGGCAAAATATAAAACTTTCGGATACGGTTTCGGCATTGCGTCAGGAGGTTCCGGTTTCGACATATACCGAAATGATTATCAAGACACATCATCGATTGATACTAAATTTTTATCCTTACATGCCGATTTATTTTATCGCATAAATAAAACTTTTGAGATACAAGGTATCTTTGAGAACGATTTTAATTTTGCAAAATACATTGCCGATTCGACAGATATCTCCGGATATACTTTTAAATACGAAGAAACAACAAACATAAACCGCTTTTCTTTTTCTATGATTATGAATTTTCATTTAAAGCTTGACAAAACAGGAAATTATTCGTTTTTTGCGGGAGTCGGACCGCAATTTCAATACTCGAGTTTTTTGGAAACAAGCTCTTTAGGAATACGCCTTCAAACAGGGATAAGTACCAATAATTACGGAAAAACAACAAGATTTTATGTTTCTGCAGATATTGAAAACGGAGATTCGGGCAAAAACAGCACTTATATTCCCGAAGTTCCTTATGATTATTTATGCATACGTGCCGGAATCTTGTTTATTTTTTAATTTTATCGTTACGAAAACAGAACCTTAATGCCGGAATTTTTATTTAGAAAATTTAATAATTTGCTCGGAATATTCACCCAACAAAAGCGATAAAGAATTTAACGACCCCGCAAGTTCATTACAATCTAAATTCTCAACTTGCAAAGTATCTCTGAATAAAACCGTTTTACCGTCTTCGCTGAGAACAAATGCCCCGTGAAGAATATCGTGATTCTTTTTCAAAAGAGATTTATACATTTCTTTATCGTCGTTTTTTACTTTAAAAAGAATTTGCTCCATTATTAAAACAGGGTTATCAACCACGATTACCATATTTTTTATACCGTCATCTTCTTTGTCTATAATAAAAAGTCCTTCATTTTCGTCTTCTTTTATTACGGAATAACCGAGCTCGTTCAAATATTTTTTTACTTTGGCAAAATCATTATTCATAGCAGTATTTTTTATGTTTAAAATTTGATAATAAACACTCAAATATAAAAAATACTTTTAACAAAATGAAATTATGTTTGAAATAATTATTCGGGAAGGGTCTCCGGAAAATAGCCGGTTGTATCTAATTTTAATACGGGAGTAGATTGGACATTGCTCTTATTCAAATCTCTGTCAACAATATAAAAATCAAAATAAACAGAATCGTAAGGCAACGTATCGCCTTGAAAGCTGAAAAGTATATCTGCGTAAATATCGGCAATTAATGTTTTATTTTGCCCTTCCGGTTCAACATAGGGTATTCTGAAATTTCGTTGTTTGTCTGATTCAACCGCTACCGTATCGCCGTTTATAATTTCATACAATACGGTAAATAAGTTGTCGGAATATAAGCTGTCCGGATCAAAAATTCCGACGGTATCGCTTTCTTTAAGTCCTATATTTCCGTCGCCGTCAATTATTCCGAATTTCAACCGGTAAACTTTATTTTTATTCCCCAGCAAGTCAACGGAATCGTAAAGTCTTACCTGCTCGAATTCTATTTCGGGTTCAGGAGGATATTGTTCCGCCTCGGGACAAGCCGTAAACAAACTTATCGAGATTAATAAAAAAATTATAAAAATTATGCTGTTTTTTAAAGGCATTTTATTATTTTTTTTCTTTCTTTTTATTTCTGAAAAAGAGTTTCAACGGAACACCCGTAAAATCGTAATGTTCTCTTAATCTGTTCTCCAAAAATCGTTTATAAGATTCCTTAACATAATTAGGCATATTGCAAAAAAACACAAATGTCGGCGAATATGTCGGTAATTGAGTAACGTATTTTATTTTAATATATTTTCCTTTATGAGCCGGAGGCGGATTATTTTCTATTTCTTCGAGCATTACCCTGTTAAGTTCTGCCGTCGGGATTCTCCTTCTTCTGTTTTCATACACGGATTGTGCCGTTTCAAAAGCTTTAAAGATACGTTGCTTGGTTAAAGCCGATACGAATAAAATCGGCACGTCATTAAAAGGTGCAAGTTTTTTTCTTATCTCGGCTTCATATTTTTTTAAAGTATCGTTTTCTTTTTTTATCAAATCCCATTTATTTACCAAAATAACAACACCTTTACCGTTTTTAACAATAAGATTAAAAATATTCAAATCCTGAGCTTCCAAACCTCTTTCCGCATCTGTCATAAGCATACACACATCCGAATGTTCTATGGCTTTTATCGCCCGCATTACCGAATAATACTCAACATCTTCGAAAACTTTATTCTTTTTTCTCAATCCTGCAGTATCTACCAATACAAAATTATATCCGAATTTATTAAAATGAGTATCAAGGGTATCTCTTGTTGTTCCGGAAATATCCGTTACTATATTTCGTTCGGTTCCCAAAAATGCATTTATTAAAGACGACTTTCCGGCATTAGGACGCCCAACCACGGCAAAGCGGGGCAACCCTTCCTCTTCCGTATCGTTTTTTCCGGAAGGAAAAGCTTTAACTACCGCATCCAACAAATCTCCGGTTCCGGAACCGTTAATCGAAGAAACAGGATAAAGATTTTCAAAACCTAATTTATAAAAAACACCGGCTTCATACAATAATGAAGAATTGTCTGTTTTATTAACAACCAAAAATACGGGTTTAGAAGTTTTGCGCAACATCTTTGCAACCGACTCGTCCAAATCCGTTATTCCGGTCATAACATCAACAACAAATAAAATAACATCCGCTTCCTCAACAGCTGTCAAAACCTGTTTTCTTATTTCACCTTCAAAAACATCATCGGAGCCGTGTACATACCCGCCGGTATCAATAACTGAAAAAAGAGTACCGTTCCACTCCGATTTTCCGTAATGGCGATCGCGTGTAACACCGCTCGACTCATGTATAATAGCTTTTTTTTGTCCGGTAAGACGATTAAAAAGCGTTGATTTTCCTACATTGGGACGACCTACAATTGCTGCAATATTTGACATACTTCGGTATATATTTTGCAAAGATATAAAATTAACATTAACCGGTATAATTTATGCTTTATACATTTTGCAAAAGAAAAATTTATTAAAATTTGTAAAAATTATATTGAAACCTTATGATTTTAAAGTTTTTATATTTAGATTTGCAAATTATACCGCAACAACCCTAAAACATCACTTACTATGACATTAATTTAAAAAATTGTCATGAGAGAAAAAAAATACCGTTTTAATCCCGAAACCTTAACTTACGAGATAGAAGAATCAGCGTTTTTCAGAAATTTCATACGCTTTTTTCTTCCTAAATTTCTTACGGCTTTAGTACTCGGTATTTTATTTTTTTATGCATTTTCGACTTTCGTAAAAAGCCCGGATGATTTTTTAGCCGATGAAAAAAACAGTGATATAAAACTGAAATTCGAATTATTGAACAAAGAACTGGATTATACGGTAAACGCATTAGCGGTATTGCAACATCGCGACGACGATGTTTACAGAATGATTTTTCAGGCGGAACCTGTATCCGATTCTAAACGTAAAGCAGGATTCGGAGGAAATACCAGACCCAAAATTTACGAAAATATAGAAAATGCCGATTTATTAAACAACACAATCAAAAAAACGGATATTTTATCAAAAGTAATGCTTATTCAATCGGAATCATACAACGAAATATTCGACCTGGTAAAAAACACTGAAAAACTGGCATCTTGTATTCCGGCAATTCAACCCATTGCTTTAGATGACCTTACTCGCTTCGGCTCATCATTCGGTTTACGGTTTCATCCGATATTAAAAATATGGAGGATGCATGAAGGAATAGATTTAACGGCACCTCGCGGAACTGAAATACACGCAGCCGGCGACGGCATAGTATTTAAAGCCGCCAATACACACGGAGGATACGGAAACGTAGTAAAAATAAATCACGGTTTCGGATATATTACCGTATATGCTCACATGAGCAAAATACTCGTAAGACCGGGACAACATGTTAAAAGAGGCGACGTAATCGGTTTAGTAGGTAATACGGGTTTATCGGAAGCTCCTCATTTACATTACGAAGTAAGAATAAACGGACGACCCGTTAATCCGATAAATTTTTATTACGAAGACTTAACCGACGAAGAATATTATGCTATGATAGAAGCTTCATCGAAAGCGGAAACTCATATTTTCGAATAAAAAAAGAAGATTTTTTATAACAAAACTCTTCAAATCAAACTATATGAAGAGTTTTTTTTAAACATTAAAACTTATATTTTATAAAACAAACCGGAAGATACGATTAAAGAATGGGATTATTTAACTTTTTAAACAAAGAAATTGCCATAGACTTAGGTACGGCAAATACAATTATTATAGAAAACGACAAAATAGTTGTTGACGAACCGTCGATAGTTGCCATAGGCGAAGACAACAAACTTATAGCATTAGGGCATAAAGCCCAACAAATGCAAGGAAAAACGCATGAAGGAATAAGAACGGTAAGACCCTTAAGAGACGGAGTTATAGCCGATTTTATGGCTGCCGAGTTAATGATAAGAGAAATGATAAAGATGGGAACATCAAAATCAAAATTCTTCTCCCCTTCGTTAAAACTGGTTGTATGCATACCTTCCGGAAGTACCGAAGTTGAAATAAGAGCAGTAAGAGACTCATCCGAACATGCGGGAGCAAGAGAAGTTTATATGATATACGAACCCATGGCGGCAGCTCTCGGAATGGGTGTAGATGTAGAAGCACCGTCCGGTAATATGGTGGTAGATATAGGCGGAGGAACAACCGAAATAGCCGTTATATCGCTTGGAGGAATAGTAAGCAATAAATCCGTTCGTATTGCCGGAGACGATTTTACGCAAGATATTCGCGAATATATGAGGCATCAACATAACATAAAAATAGGAGAAAGAACCGCGGAAAGAATCAAAATAGAAGTAGGTGCGGCAACTCCCGACATAGACAATATTCCCGATAAATTTATAGTAAGAGGACCTCATCAAATGACCGCATTACCCATAGAAATACCGATTTCTCATGCCGAAATTGCTCACAGTCTGGATAAATCAATTGCAAAATTAGAATCGGCAATAGTAAGCGTACTTGAAAAAACTCCTCCCGAATTATATGCCGACGTACATCAAAAAGGTATATTCCTGACAGGAGGCGGCGCACTGTTGAGAGGATTGGACAAACGTCTGTCGGAAAAAACAAACATTAAATTTCACATAGCCGAAGACCCGTTGCATGCCGTAGCAAGAGGAACGGGTATTGCTTTGAAAAACGTTGACAAATTTAAGTTCTTGAAACGATAAAACAAAAAGCATTACAGAAAGAGAATAAACACGTATGAAAGAATTCCTGAATCTGATAAAAAATTCATATTTTGTTCTTTTATTTCTGATTTTAGAATCTTTCTCCGTTTTTTTAATAGTGAAAAATACCGGCAAAGAAGGTATTTTCATAAATTCCGCAAATTATTTTGCAGGTTCGATACACGAAAAAATACGTAACATATCGGCTTATTTCTCATTAAGAGAAGAAAACAAAAAATTAGCCGAAGCAAATAAAAAACTGCGTAATTACATAAGTATTACACAAACCGACAAACCGCGATATTCTCCGGAAATTCAGCAATACGGTTATTTTTACAAATCAGCCGAAGTAGTAAAAAACTCGACCGATAAAGAACACAACATATTAACCGTAAATAAAGGCAGCAAAGACGGAATAAATACAAACTCGGCAGTAGTATCCGACAACGGAGTTGTAGGAATAACCGCTATAATCGGAAAACACTTCACCACGGTTGTTTCTTTACTGAATACAAAATTAGAAATTAGCGCAAAGATAAAAAGAACTGATTTTCACGGAATTGCAAAATGGGACGGTAAAGATTATCGTTACATTACCTTATACGACATACCTGTTTATTCTTCATTATTTAAAGGAGATGAAGTTGTTACCGGAGGATATTCGGCAATATTTCCCGAAGGAATTAAAATAGGAACTGTTTACAGTTTTGAAAAAGATAAACAAAATACATTTTACAACATAAAAGTAAAGCTCGGTCAGGATTTCAAAAAACTTGATTTTGTATATATAATTGACTGCAAAAGCAAAGAAGAACGCCGACAACTCGAAGACAGCACTTTAAACCTCTACGGATTTTAATTTCACAGCATAGGATAAAAAGCATCTTCTATATGCTCCGTAAAAAAGCACCCGTCTTTTTTAACAATTGAAATAATATCGAACCGGGCTTCGTTATCAACGGAATTTTCCTCTATATAAATATTAGCTGCTTTTATTATATTTCTCTGTTTTTTTAAAGTAACAGCCTGAAAAGGCTGCTCAAAATACGTTCCGCTTCGGCTCTTAACTTCTATAAAAACTATCATATCTTCGTGTTCGGCAATAATATCAATCTCTAAATGCCCGTAGCGCTTATTACGCTCAATAATCTTATATCCTTTGCGAATAAGAAAATCAACCGCAATATCTTCGCCCTCCTTTCCCAATAAATTATGAACAGCCATAATACCAAAAAATTATTCTTTTTTTCTGCCGTGTAACCCCATGGTTGCCAATCCTCCCAAAGAAGTTTCCTTATACAAACTCGGCAAATCATGCCCCGTTTGCTCCATTACTTCCACAACATTATCAAAAGATACAAGATGCCTGCCGTCGGAATGTATGGCATATAAAGCCGAATCAAAAGCTCTTTGCGCACCGAAAGCATTTCTTTCTATACACGGCACCTGAACCAATCCGGCAATAGGGTCGCAAGTTAATCCGAGATGATGCTCCAAACCCGATGCCGCAGCATATTCTATTTGATACGCCGTACCGCCTAATAACTGAGCACAAGCCGCAGCAGCCATGGCACACGCCGTGCCTACTTCACCCTGACAGCCGACATCGGCTCCGGATATAGACGCATTTTCTTTAACCAAATTACCGGTTAAACCCGCAACTGCAAGAGCTTTTAAAATACGCTCCTCCGGAAAATCGTATTTTTTATAAAAAAGGTATAAAACCGAAGGCAAAATACCCGACGAACCGCAAGTAGGTGCGGTAACCACTTTACCTGCGGAAGCATTTTCTTCGGCAACGGCAAGAGCATACGCAAACAAAAAAGTATCGTCTTCGGCAAACTTATTTTGCATATTTGCCTTAACAAAATACGAAGGTGCTTTACGTCTTAATTTCAAAACACCCGGCAAAGTTCCGTCGGCAAAAATCCCTCGTTCTATGGCAGCCTTCATTGTTTCCCAAACTTTTTTTAAATACTCCGGAAAATCTTCACCTTCGGTTTCATAAACATACTCCCATAAAGTTCCGCCGTTTTTTTCAAGATAATCAATTATCTGTGTCATTTTAACAAGAGAATAAATATCCTTTTTGTCCGGTTCGGTATTTCTGTCTCTTATTGCTCCTCCGCCGATACTGTAAACCTCCCATTCATCCGTTTTATTATTATTTTCATCATAAGCCTCAAAAATCATCCCGTTAGGATGAAGAGGCAAATATTCGTCTTGCTTCCAAACAATTTCCACCCTTTCGGGCAAGGTCTTTTTTATGATATAATCAGTCATATGCCCCTTGCCGGTAAGAGCAAGACTTCCGTATAAAGTAACCCTGAAGAATGCGGCTTCGGGATTCCTTTCGGCAAATTTTTCGGCGGCAAATTCAGGACCCATTGTATGACTGCTCGAAGGACCGTTACCTATCTTAAAAAGTTCCTTTATAGATTCCATAATGTTTATTTTCAGTTTTTTTTTAAAATACAATTTTAACATTAAATCTTAATAATTATACAAAAAACAAAAACTTTTAAAGATTTTAACATATCTTTGCAAAATCATAATCAGGGGTGCCTTAACATAACGGGCTGAGATCAAACCCTTTGAACC
>JAADDR010000119.1 GCA_013153865.1 Chlorobiota bacterium
TTTTGTTGAAGAATATAATTCTATTGCTTTGTTGTAATTAAGCAACGATTTTTCAACGTCTTCTTTTTTTCCGTATATCAGTCCTATATTTGCGTAAATATCGGCTAAATCATCGTATTTGTCCGTTTCCCGGAAAATATCAGAAGCTTTTTCAAAACATTTTAATGCTTGATTATATTCTTTTTGGTCAAGATAAACAACGCCGATGTTATTATAAGTATTTGCAATTCCGACAGTATCGTTTATTTTTTCCTTTAAATCAATGCTTTTGTGATAATAAGAAATTGCTTCTTCATAATTTCCCGTATTTTTCTTTACAACGGCAATATTGTTGAAAACTTTGGCAATTAAATTATACTTTTTCGAATTTTTAAGTAATAAATTTGCTTTGTCGTAATTTTCCAATGCTTTATCCGGGTTTCCGTAATAATATTCGTCAACACCGAGATTTATATAGCATTTTGCCGCCTTAACGGAATCGTTCAACTTCTCGAATAAAGGTGCGGCTTTTCCGTAATATACGTATGACGAATCATACTTTTGCTCCTTATCAAAATCTTCGGCTTTTTGATATAAAACATCAACCTTATTTCGAATTTCGGATAAATCGGTTTGAGCAAAAGAAATACGAAACAGTAAAGCCGTAAACAAAAATATCAAATAACAACTTTTTCTTAATTTATTTTTTCTGTACAAGATTATTGATTTTCGATTTAAGAATATATTTTTTAATATCTTTCGTTATAATAATTCCAATCGTCATCATAATAATCGGAATTATAGTTACCTATATAATTATTGAGTTCTCTTATACTGCTGCCGAAAGAAAAAGCTTTGTTTACTATGTAATAATTTCTTTTGTCTATACAATAACGGTATGCAAATTTTGCGACTTCAAGTTTTGTTGATTCAAAATCGAACATATTCAGAATATGATAAATCTTTTTTGCATTGACCTTGTGTGTTGATATTGCTTCTTCGGCTATAATGCGTCTGTCGCTCTCGAAAACGGCATTAAACATAACATTTTCGAGTTCTGCCATGTTAAGCGGCGGTTTAGAATAATATCCTCTTTCGTTACGGCAAGTTTCGTATTGATTGTAATTGTAAACGGGAACAGGTTTTTCCGTTATAAGTCTGTTATATTTGTTAATACGTGCTTTTACCAAAGAATGCGGAGGGATACTTATTCTTCCGTCGTAAATAACTCTGTATGCGCCGTATGGTCCGTTTATTTTTTTCCTGACGACAAGTCTGTGTAAACCGGGATGTATTCCGGAAAGGCGAAAAACCGAAGACGGAACATCATATATTTTACGGTCAAATATAACCGTAAAATACGAATGATCGGTCATTCTTAATCTCAACTCCGAAGTTCCTCCGTGTTGAGCTTTCGAGATACCTGCTGCCGAAACAAAATATAATACGGCAAATATAAAAACGAACTTTTTCATAGTTTTTCTTTTTAGGTTTGGTTATATAAAGAAAGAATCAATTCGTATGCCGGAATTTTAATTAATTTAGTTTAGCAGTATCGACAAGTTGCTTTACAAGGGTATCTTTTTTTATCTTAGTTCCGTTATCGGCATACGAAATAACTGCAGGCTTTATTTTTATTTCTTCTTTTAATTTAAAGTATTTTTTTATTCTGTTTTGCAAACTGTCTCTTTTCATCAAACCTTCTTCCACGTCTAAAGTGTCTTCTCCGTTAAAAAATATTTGCCCTACGAATAAGTCATTATCTTTGCGGTTAAAAATTAAGGTATCGCCGGATTTTGTTATAAAAGCTATTACCGGATTTACGGTATAAACAGTACGTATATCGGAACAAGTTTTTAAAGCTTTACCGGTATTTTTCGCTGTTTTTTTAAATGTTTTATAAATTAAATCAAAATCATATGCGGATTGTTCGCCGGTAACGTGAATAAATTTTTTATATTCATTATCCGAAAGGGCAAAAAAAACCAATGCATCGGATTTAATATATAAAACAGGTTCGGAATCGGTCTTATTTTTTTCAATTTTAAGTAAATCGGCAGTATCGGGATAAATATTAATTTCTTCGTTATCCGCAACGGAAGAATTATCCGGACGGCAAGAGAGTAAATTAATGCACAGTGCAAATCCGGAAACAAACAAAAACTTTTTCATGAAACAAAATTCATTTAATATTATTTCAGGTTTTACAAAGATATGCTTTTTTAAGTTATAAAGAATCCGGATTTAGTTTTTAACTTTGTATTTTTTCAGAAAAGTATAAAAATAAAATGTATAACGCCATATTTTTTATAATAGTCGGTATTTTAATTGTTTCTTATATTGTTTCCCGATATTTGGATTTTTTGAACTCAAAATCGAGAAACAAAAATATCCCCGAAGAGTTAAAAGGCATATACGACGAAGAAAGATACGAAAAATCTCAAAAATACGGCAAAGCAAAAGACCGTTTATCCTTTATTTCTTCAACTTTTATGCTTGCCGTAATTTTATTTATGTTATTTTCGGGAGGATTTAATTACATAAAAGAATTTGCGGCTTCCGTTACCGATAACGAGATTTTGCGAGCTTTGATATTTTTCGGTATTTTAATTTTAGTTTCCGATATTATTACTTTACCGTTTCAATGGTATTCTGTTTTTGTTATCGAAGAAAAATTCGGGTTTAATAAAATGACCGTCAAAACATTTATAACCGACAAACTGAAATCTTGGCTTGCAGGCGGTATTATCGGCGGCATTTTGCTTTCGGCTGTTGTTTGGTTTTATCTTAAAACCGGGAATATGTTTTGGATATACGCATGGATAAGCGTAAGTCTGTTTTCCGTTTTTATGAGCATGTTTTATTCTAATCTTATAGTTCCGTTATTTAACAAGCAAACACCGCTCGAACCGGGCGAATTAAGAGATGCAATAAAAGAATTTTCCGATAAAGCGGGATTTAAGCCGAAAAACATTTACGTTATAGACGGTTCCAAACGTTCTGCAAAAGCCAATGCATATTTCAGCGGATTGGGACACAAAAAAAGAATAGTGCTTTACGACACTTTAATTAACGACCTTACGACAGACGAGATTGTTGCGGTATTGGCTCACGAAATCGGTCATTACAAAAAGAAACACGTCGCAATTAACATAGTTTCGTCCGTAATACAAAGCGGCATAATGTTTTATATATTTTTTTTGCTTGTAAACAGCAAAGAATTATCCGCCGCTCTCGGTTCCGACGATATAAGTTTTGAACTCGGATTACTTGCTTTCGGAATTTTATACAGCCCTATTTCAGGTATTATATCGATGCTGATGAACATATTATCCAGACGGCACGAGTTTGAAGCCGATGCTTTTGCCTGTAAATTCGGACAGGCAAACGGGCTTATATCCGGACTAAAAAAACTTACCGCAAAAAATTTAAGCAATCTTACTCCGCATCCGGCATACGTTTTTTTTTATTATTCGCACCCCACACTTTATCAACGTATTAAAGCTATGAAAAATGAACAGGGAAATTGAACGCAAGTTTTTGGTTTTAAATAAAGATTTTTTACAAAATTCCGAAAAATCCGAAAAAATAATTCAAGGATATTTATCGAGAGATCCGGAACGAACGGTAAGAGTTCGTATAAAAGACGACAAAGGTTTTTTAACCGTAAAAGGCAAAAGCGAAGGCATATCGCGTTTTGAATACGAAATCGAAATAAAAAAAGAAGACGCTTTGCAATTAATAAACATTTGTCTTCCGGAAATAATCCATAAAACAAGATATTACGTTCCTTACGGGAATCATGTTTTTGAAACGGATGTTTTTGAAGGGAAAAACGAAGGTTTAATATTATGCGAAACGGAACTTAAATCGGAAGACGAAGATTTCGAGAAACCCGAATGGCTCGGCAAAGAAGTAAGCAACGACAAACGATATTACAACTCATACCTTTCGCAACATCCTTACGGAAAGCAAAATACCGATATTCAAAAAATAACTTCGGAAGTTACGGAAAAAATGATATCGTATTTCGGAAAAGACGCAAAACGCATAAATCATGCCCTTAAAGTTTTTTCGTATGCAAATATTATTGCGGAACACGAAAACATAAGCGACGAAAAAAAGTTAATTATAAGTATTACGGCTTTGTTGCATGATACCGGAATAAAAGTTTGCGAAAAGAAATACGGTTTTTCAACCGGCAAATGCCAAGAAAAAGAAGGTCCGGATGCGGCAAAAAAAATATTATCGGACACGGTATTGCCCGAAAAAACCTTAAACCGTATTTTGTTTATTATCGGCAATCATCATACTTATTCGAAGATAGACGATATTGATTTCAGGATACAGGCGGAAGCGGATTTTTTGGTAAACTTCGAAGAAGGAAACGAACCGAAAAGTATTATTCCGAAAGTAAAAAAGAATATTTTTAAAACCGAATACGGATTGTTTTTGCTTGAAAATATTTTTTAATATTAATTTCTCATTTTCTTAAAGCAAAAAGCCCTACGGAAACAAGAATAATTAAAGTCGATATACCGAAATAAATAAACGAATATTTAAATCTTTTGGCTGAATCGGAAGTTTTTTTTATAAACATACTGCCTATTTGGCTGAATATAACCACAAAAATCATATTCGAAAAATGTTGCACCGCCCAAAATCTTAAAGAGGAATATTTAACGGCTTCTTTTGCAGTCATTATCTCGTCGGGTTTGCGCAAAAAGAAATAAAGTATAATACCCAAAACCAAATCTATATACAAAAAGGTCAGAAAAACCTGCCTTAATGCATTATCGAACCCGGAATATTCTTTTCCTTTAATGCTGCTTACAAGAGAAGTTACCGAAATAATTACGGCAATAAGCAAAAAAACGATGCTGAATACAACATGAAATTTAATAAAGTAAGGGTAAATATCCGACATAAAAGTTTAAATTTATTTTGTATGCAAATTTACCGTTTTTTTCTGTTGCATTAAAAAATCAATTTCTTTTCCAATCTGTATTTTTAATTTTTTCTGTCAGGAAAAGAGCATTTTCAAAAGGTATTCCGGGAATAAATCCGTGTCCTAAATTAAAAATCCAGTTTTTGTTTTCTTTACCGAAATCGATATAGGACTCAATTTTATCGCTTATTACTTTTTTATCCGCAAACAATAACCTCGGGTCTAAATTTCCTTGTATTCCTATTTCCGGATTTAATATTTTGCGAGCGTAAAAGATATCTGTTTGCCAATCAATACCCGCATAATCGCAATGTTCGGGAGTTATCGTGCTTAAAGCCGTGCCGAATCCTTTCGGAAAAAATATGAAAGGCAGATGCAAATCCGCCGCCGTTTTGTAAAGTTTTTTTACCGAAGGTAAAAACATTTCTTTATACAAATCGGAAGGAATTAAACCTGCATGAGTTTCAAACAACTGAAAAACATCCGCTTTATGTTCTGCCTGTTTTTTCAGGTATTCGACTGACAGTTCGGTAATAATTTCTATAATTTTAAGTGTATCTTTTTTGTTTTGATAAATAAACTTTACGGCATCCGGAAAAGAATGATTAGTGCTTAAACCTTGAATCATATATACCAAAACGGTAAGCGGACCTCCGCAAAAACCTATAAGAGGAGTATTTTCCGGGCGTTTTCTTATAATTGCGTCTATTGCGTCGTAAATATAATTAAGTTTATCGGGGTCGGGATTTAATTCGGCAAGAGGATTATTCGAGTCTTTGAGAGGTTTGTTAAATACCGGACCTTTGTCGGTAAATTCAAGCCCCATGCCCATGGCATCCGGAATAACTAAAATATCGGAAAATAAAATTGCCGCATCGGTGCCTAAATCATAAACAGGCAAAAGAGTAACGTCGGCTGCAAGTTCCGGGTCGTTCATCATTTGTCTGAAAGTATATTTTTCTCTTAATTTCATGTAAGAGGGCAATACCCTGCCTGCTTGCCTCATATACCAAACAGGCGGCCTGTCTGAATATTTGCCGTTTATGGTATTTAATAAAACAGAATCCATTTTTTAATTAAAGTTTTTTTAATGCATTAAAATTAGCTTCGATTGCTTTGTCTATGTCATTATCGGAATGAGCATAAGAAACGAAAGCGCTTTCGAACTGAGAGGGAGCCGGGTATATTCCCGCCTGCAAAGATAATTTAAAATATTCAGCATATTTCTCGGTATTTGACTTTAAGGCATCGGCGTAAGATTTTACGTATTTAAGGTCGGTAAAAAATAAAGTCATCATAGACCCTGCTCTGTTTACAGTTCCGTTTACTTTTGCAAGTTCTAAATTATTTTTAAATCCGTCTTCGAGTTTTCGGGCTTTTCTTTCGAGTTCCGGATAAATTTCCGGGTTTGAATTAAGTTCTTCGAGCATTGCATATCCGGCATGCATTGCAAGGGGGTTTCCTGAGAGTGTTCCGGCTTGGTAAACCGGTCCGGACGGTGCAATATTTTGCATTATTTCTTTTTTTCCGGCATATGCTCCTACCGGCAGTCCTCCGCCGATAATTTTTCCGAGTGTCGTTAAATCCGGCATAATGCCGAAGTATTCCTGTGCGCCTCCTTTTGCTAATCTGAAGCCCGTAATAACTTCGTCAAAAATTAAAAGAGCTTTGTGTTTTTCGGTAAGTTCGCGTAATTTTTCAAGAAAACCTTTTTCCGGCAGAACCACTCCCATATTTCCGGCAACCGGTTCTACTATTACGGCGGCAATTTCGTTTTCGTTATTTACAAAAAGTTGCTCTGCCGATTCCGCATTATTGTATTCGGCGATAAGAGTATCTTTAGCGGTTCCTTTTGTAACTCCGGGGCTGTCGGGCAAACCGAGAGTAACGGCACCCGATCCCGCTTTAATTAAGAAACTGTCTGCATGTCCGTGGTAATTACCTTCGAATTTTATTATTTTTTCTTTTCCGGTATAAGCTCTTGCCAGACGTACGGCACTCATTGTTGCCTCGGTGCCCGAGTTTACCATTCTTACGTTTTCGGCTGAAGGTATCATTCGCGTAATAAGCTCGGCAAGTTTTGTTTCTGCCAATGTAGGAGCACCGTAGCTGGTTCCGTTTTCGGCGGCATTTTTTATCGCCTCAACTACTTTGGGATATGCATGCCCCAATATTAACGGTCCCCATGAAGAAACAAAGTCTATATATTTATTACCGTCTATATCGTAGATATAGGCACCTTTACCTTTGCTTACGAAAACGGGATTCATATTAACGCTTTTAAAAGCTCTTACCGGAGAATTAACGCCTCCGGGAATATATTTATTTGCTTCATTAAAAGCTTTTAAGGAATTATCTGTTTGCATTTTTTAATGTTTTAAAGTTTATCTGTAATATCTTGAGTATGATATGATAAAATAATTTTTGCTCCGGCTCTTTTGATGGAAGTCAGTATTTCTTTAACCATTCTTTCTTCATCAATCCAACCTTTTGCCGCGGCAGCTTTTACCATTGAAAATTCTCCGCTTACGTTGTAAGCCGCAACAGGAATATTGAAATTATCTTTTGCTCGTCTGATTATGTCGAGGTAACTTAAAGCGGGTTTAACCATTACGATATCCGCCCCTTCTATTATGTCAAGTTCGATTTCTCTTACTGCTTCGTCGGAGTTTGCGGGGTTCATCTGATATGTCGAGCGATCGCCGAATTGGGGAGCACTTTCGGCAGCATCTCTGAAAGGTCCGTAAAAAGAAGAAGCATATTTGGCGGAATATGCCATTATCGGCATATTGTAAAATCCTGCTTTATCGAGAGCCGCTCTCATATATCCTACTCTTCCGTCCATCATGTCGCTCGGAGCAATCATATCGGTTCCCACGCGTGCAAAAGAAAGAGCTTGTTTTGCCAAAGTATCGAGGGTAAGGTCGTTATCTACATCACCGTTTACTATTGTTCCGCAATGCCCGTGAGTAGTGTATTCGCAGTTGCAAACATCGGCTATTACAAATAAATCCGGAATTTCTTTTTTTATGGCTTTTACGGTTCTTTGCACAATGGCATCGTCGTGTGTCGCAACCAGGCCGTGCTCGTCTTTTTCTTCGGGTATTCCGAACAAAATAACGGATTTTACGCCCTTATCGTAAAGTCTTTTACAATTTTCAACCATCATGTCAACCGAAAGTTGATAGTTGCCGGGCATCGATTTTATCGGATTTTTAACGCCTTTTCCGGGGCATACGAAAAGCGGCATTACCAAATCGGAAGGTCTTACGATTGTTTCTTCGACCATATCTCTTATAGTCTTGTTTTTTCTGAGTCTTCTTAATCTTGTTACGGGAAAGTTCATAGTATCAATATTTTAAAATATGTTTAAATTTATTTTCTTCAAAAAAATGTTCTAATTCTTCCGCCATTACTTCAATATCCGGAACTGACGGAATAAAAAAAGGTTTTATGTCATACTTATTAATTGCTTTTTTTGTTACGCTTCCTATTACCGCACAGCGCATATTTTTCTTGTTTACCTGCCCGGGCAAATTATTCATAAGTCCGTAAACCGCCGAAGGACTTAAAAATATCATAAAATCGTAATTATTTTTAAGTATTAGTTCTTGTAAAGAGGCATCGAGTTTATCGGTAATGATTGTATCGTAAACGGTTATTTTTTCGATTTTGTGATATTCGGATAAAATATTACCGAGATTATCCGGCGAAAGATTTCCGGAAGGTATTAATATATTTTTTTTTGGTGTTTTTGTTACTTTAAGCAAGTCGTAAGCAAATTCGGACGAGTTTCTGTTTCTGAAGTTGTAATTACTTTTAAAGCCGTATCGATTAAGCATCTTTTCGGTAGCATTGCCTATAACGGCAAATTCGGCATTTATTAAATCTGCGGAGATATTAAGTTTTTCGAGTTTATAAAAAAAATATTTTACCGCATTAACGCTTGTAAAAATTATTAATTTGAAATCGGTTATTTTGCTTAGAATTTTGCTTACGGCTTTATCGTTGCCGGATGCCGGTTCTGTTTTTATCATCGGATAATTATATACGAAAGCTCCTTTTTCCGAAAATATCCGGGTTATTTTGTCCGATTTTTCTTCGGAAGCAAGTGATATAATAATTTTTCCTTTCAGACCCGGCATTTTTCAGATATTCTGCGAATTATTAAAGTTTCTTATTTCTTCGAGCAATGCGAAAGAATTTTTCGATATGAAATAATCGGCTAATTTTTCCGCACCTTGGTTTATTTCGGATAATTTACCGGAAATTTCCGATTTAATGCTTTTTGTTCCGTCGGGGAACGACATAAATCCGAACATAGTAAATTCGTCGTTGTTTATTACGGTGCGGCATGCAATCGGAATTTGGCATCCTCCTTCGAGTTTTCCGAGAAATATTCTCTCTGCGGCAGTTATTTTTTGAGTTGTTTCATGGTTTATTTTTGCGATTATTTCTTTTATTTCATCGTTGTTTTTTACGGATTCCACGGCAATTGCTCCTTGCGATACGGCAGGTATTATAACCGAGGGGTCGATTATTTCTTTTATGTAAGAATCTAAATTTAAACGTTGCAGCCCTGTTGCAGCCATAATAACGGCATCGCAGCATCCTTCTTCAAGTTTTCTTAAGCGCGTATCTACGTTTCCTCTTATATCGACGATATTTAAGTCGGGATTAAGCAGTAATAATTGTGCTCTGCGTCTTAAACTGGAAGTTGCGACGGTAATTTTTTTATGTTTTAAATCTTCAACCGTTATGTCCTTTATGCTTACCAATGCGTCTCTTACTTCGCCTCTCTTTAAGACTGCCGATATTTCCAGATTTTCGGGTAATATCGTGGGCAAATCTTTAAGACTGTGAACGGCAATATCTATTTCTTTTCTTAAAAGAGCTTCTTCGAGTTCTTTTGTAAACAGCCCTTTATCACCGATTTTAGATAATGAAGTATCGAGTATCATATCGCCTTTTGAGCGTATTACGATTATCTCCGCATTCAGAGAAGGAAAATGTTTTAAGATTTCGTTTTTTGTTTTATTTGCCTGATATAATGCTAATCTGCTGCCTCTTGTTCCTATTTTTATATTTTTAATCATATTGTTTCTTTTAATTAAGCTCGAAAAGTTCGCTTAACACTTTTACGTATTCCGTATTTTTTCCGTTTTCCGTAACTTCTTTTATGTTTTTAATAAAACGCCTCGAGCATTTTTCGGCAATGTAATTTCCGTAATTTTCAAGCAATATTTCTTTTTCGTGTTCATTAAGTTTGTTTGCTTTTTTAAATCCGGAAATTTCTTTTTTGTTTATGCGGCTGAATCCCGATATAATTTTTGAGATAACCGGTCCGAGATTTCTTGCCGAAAGCCAATCTTCAAACTCGTTTATGTATATATCTGTAATTTTATCTATCTCGCCTATGAGTTTAAGTCTTTTTTCTTTATTTGAGTTTACTGTTTCTTTTAAATCGTCAACATCAAAAATAACAATGTTTTTTATTTCGGAAACATCGTTACTTATATTTCTGGGCACGGATAAATCCAGATAAAGTTGTTTTTTACCGTTTCTTTTAGTAACGGCTTTTTGCGCATCGTTTTTTTCTATAAGTATTTTTGACGACCCGGTAGATACGATAATAATATCAAATTCCGAAAGTTGTTCTTTGTAAGAAGAAAAAGGCATTGATTTAACGCCGTATTTTTTCGAGAGTTTTTCTGCTTTGCTTAGAGTTCTGTTTGTAATCACAATATTTTTGCAACCTTTTTTTATAAGACTTTTAAGAGTAAGTTCTCCGGTTTCGCCGGCTCCGGTAAGCAAAATATTGCAACTTATTATATCCGGGAAAACCGACATGCATTTTTCAACACCCGCATAAGAGACAGAGAAAGCTCCTTTGTTAATTTCAGTTTGGGTTCTTACTTTTTTGCTTACTTCAAAAGATTTTGTAAAAAGTCTCGTAAGCTCGGTATCCGAAAGTTTATTTTTTTCGCTTAATTGTAAAGCATGTTTTACTTGCCCTACAATTTGATCTTCGCCCACCACCATCGAACTTGCTCCGGATATTACGTGAAACAAATGTTTGTAAGCATCTTTTCCGGATTTAAAATAGAAATATTCTTTTACGTTTTCTTTTACTCCGCAAAAAGATTTAAGGGCTTTCAAGATATTGCTGTATGCCGCCGTTTCGCAACAATCGTCGGTATGAAAATAATATTCGGCTCTGTTGCATGTAGATAATACGACAATTCCGGAAATTTTACTTTTTTGTTTTACTTCTTCGGCAAATTCTACCGCCGTTTTATCGTCAAGAGAGAATTTTTCTCTTATGTCTAACGGTGCCGTTTTAAAATTTATTCCTACAAGTCCTATCATATATGAATATTTTACGGGCTAAAAATAATATTCAAACTTGTAGAAAATCTGTTGTTTTTATTTTGTCCGGATAAAAATTAAACGCCAAAGGAGTTTTAACATACTATAAAACTGATTATCAAGAATATATCAAGATGAAATAATTTTATTTTTCAAATAAGATATTTGAGAAATCAACCGTAAAAACATGCATGGAGTTTTGATAATCGTATTTTAAAAATAAATCG
>JAADDR010000025.1 GCA_013153865.1 Chlorobiota bacterium
TCTTTGAGCCGTAATTGCTTTATTTTTCTCGTCGAGTAATTTCAATGCTCTTTTTTTGCCTTTGTATAAGATAAACAAAAATAAAGACAATACGGTTACTAAAAGCAACCCTGCTTCGGTTATATATATTATTTGATTTTTTCTTTTAATAAGTTTTAAATCAGATTCTTTTTCTTTTCGCAGATTCTCTATTAATAATTGCTTTTTTTTGTTATTATATTCAGCTTCTATTTCGGCTATTATTTCTGTTTTTTCAGCATTAAAAACACTGTCGCCGTATTGAATAAATTTTTCGGAATATTTTGCAGCCGACTCATAATCGCCTGTTTTTTTATATATTCTGAAAAGCATTTTATAGCTGAATACTCTAAGCGAGTTAGAGTTAAGTTCTTCGGCTTTGCGTAAAGATTTTTCGGCATACATTAACGCTTTTTCCAAATCTTTTTCGGCTTTGCGCTTATCTTTTTCGGTATCAGATAATCTCAAATAAGCATCGGCAATATTAGAATAAACGGAAGACTTAAGATTATTATCTTCGGTATCGGCTAAACTTTCGGCAACTTTTAAATACATTTTAACGGCATTTTCATAATCTTTTTCACGCAAAAGAAGATGTGCCAAATTACCGGAGGCATTGTTCTTAACATTCTTATCTCCTGTTATGTCGGAAAGTTTAATAGCCCTGTGAAGGTATATTATTGCCGTATCCGTTTTCCCGACATCGGCATATAATAAACCTAAATTATTATAAACCTTTGCAAGTCCTTCCTTATAACCGTAATCTGAAAAAATTTTCAATGCTTTTTTATAATAATTTGTCGCCTGTTCTATATTTTCCTGATAATAAAGTATAACGCCCAGATTAGTATAATTCTTCCCTAAACTTACATAATCTCCGGATTCTTCGTTTTTTTTAATTGCTTTATGAAAATAAGCGAAAGATTTTTCGTAATGTCCGGATATTGCATATACTTTACCCAAATTTCGATATGCTTCTGAAAGACCGGCATCGTATTCGAACCGTTCGGCAAGTATTTCGGCTCGTTCGGCATAAATGACAGCAGAATCAATATTTTTATAAAGATAATATTCGGAAAGTTTGTTTAAAGCCGCAACTGTCAGAGTATCGTTTTTATTTAAATTTAAATAATGCAGCAAACCGTCTTTTTCTAAAACGGTTTGTGCCGGCAGATAAATTCCTGCAAAGATAAAATACCCGACCCCGATTAAATATTTGATACTTCGCGGCATTCAGACGATTTAATTTATAAAAAATTAAATGCTAAATTTAATAAAGATTTTTATAAAATACAAATTTAAAAACCCTCTCTTAAGGTAAGACAGCCAATATATTAGTAAAAACCGACAAGTTATTTTCAAATGAACGTTTAATTTTTCATGAGTTTATCTATAATTGCGGATATATCCTGAAATATATCATCGACATTTCCTTCGCCCATAATTTCATAAAGTTTACCTTTTTTGCGAAAGTATTCTCCTACCGGTGCGGTTTGTTCTATATAAGTTTTTATGCGTTGTTCTATTATTTCGGGTGTATCATCGACTCTGTTGCCTTCTTTTGCGCGTTTCAGCAGGCGTTTTACCAATTCTTTTTTTCTGACGTTTAAGGCAAACATTGCAGATACTTCGTAATTTCTGTCTTTAAGAATTTTCTCCAAACCTTTTGCCTGATCTACGGTTCTGGGAAATCCGTCGAGCACGACTCCCCGTGTTCCTTTATTGGCTTCGAGTTCTTTTGCTATCATCCCCAAAATAATGTCATCAGGTACCAAACCGCCTTTATTCATGTAATTTTTTGCCAATTGCCCGAGTCGCGAGTTTGTTTCAAGCTCTTTTCTTAAAAGATCTCCGGTAGATAAATGCACAAGATTATATTTCTCGATAATTTTTTTGGATTGGGTTCCTTTTCCGGCTCCGGGAGGTCCGAAAAGCAAGAAATATTTAACATTTGAAATAGGTTTGCTCGGTTGGCGTCCGTGTGTATAGATTGCCGTTAAATTTCTTCCGTATCCGTTATAATCCAATCCGTATCCCACGATAAAGTCATTCGGAATTTCCATTCCTATATAATTTATCATGTAATTTTTCATAAATGCATCCGGTTTTAAAAGCAAAGTAGCAATTCTTATTTCCGCCGGATTTAATGCATTTATTTCGTCAACTATTTTTTCCATCGTAATACCGGAGTCAACTATATCTTCCAATATAACGACTGTTTTGCCGGTTAAATCTTCGTTAAGACCGATTAATTTTTTAACGTTTCCCGTAGATTCCGTGCCTTCGTAAGAAGCAAATTTTATGAAAGAGATACGTGCATCAAATTCTATTCTTTTAAATAAATCTGCGGCAAACATAAAAGCTCCGTTAAGTATTGCCACAAAAACCACATCTTTATGCAGAAGTTGCGCATTCATTTCGTCTGCAATATTTTGTATTGCATCCTGAATTTTTTTTGTAGGAATGGTTAATTCAAATTCTTTATCGAGCAGTTTAATCGTCATAATTATGAAGATTTGTTTAAAAAAACACAAATTTATGAAAAATAAGGGTAAAAATCATTAAAAAACACGTTAAACTTTCGTTATTTTATTTTTTTATATCCCGAACAAAAAAATTATTTAAAAAAAGTTCAAGAGTTAAGCGTAAATTGTTTTTCTTTGTAATGATTCTGTCAATAAGTTAAATTCAGCATGAAGCAAATCGTTCTTATTTTATTCGTTTTATTTTTAATTAAGCCGAATTTATTCGCACAATACCAAACCGAAACAGGTGCAAGGCAGGGAGGTATGTCGGGTTCGGGAGTAGTAATTTCGGATATTTGGTCATCTTATCATAATCAGGCGGGTTTAGCGAATTTGCAGGGAATAAGTGCAGGTTTGTTTTATTCGAGCATATTCAACATGTCCGATTTAAAAGAAGCAGCATTTGCCGTTGCCGTTCCTGCGGAAAAATACGGTACTGCAGGTATTAATTATACTTATAACGGTAATGAATTTTCCAACTTCGGCAAATTGGGTATTGCTTTTGCTAAGCGTCTCGGAAAACGCATAAGTGCCGGCATACAGCTCGATTATATTATGTTTTCTCAGGCTGATTACGGAAATTCGGGAGCCGTTGCGGGCGAAGCGGGATTTATTGCCGAACCGGCAGATAATTTATATATAGGAGCGCATATTTATAACCCGTGGAGAGCAAAAATAAACGACAGCGAAGATTATATAGAGTCTGTAATGAGAATAGGAGCCGGTTATTATTTTTCGGAGAAAGTGCTTTTTACGGTGGAAACCGAAAAGGAAGTTGATAAAACAACCGTGTTCAGAGCCGGTACGGAATATGCCGTTATTCCGGGTTTGTTTGTCAGGGCGGGTGTTTCTCTGAATCCTACGGAATACAGCTTCGGCTTGGGATATAATTATAAAAATATTTTAATCGACCTTGCTTATATAAGTCATGACATCTTAGGATATTACATGCAATTCGGCTTGGGATACAGTTTAAAAAAGGTATCGAAAAATACGGAACCGCAAAACAAATAACATTTTATCTTCCTGATTCTCTTATTTGTTTTATTTTTCTGTTTTGATATTGTTTAAGATAGATATTTTCTATTCCTTCGGCAGGACCCGGAGCATATATCAACGAAAATCTTCCTTCCGGATTTATCAAAAAATATGAAGGATAAGCTCTTACTTCGTATTCTTCGGATATGTTTGCATCATCATGTAATATCAATAAATCGCCGGTATCAATATTTTTTAGAATTTTATTAATTTTTTCGGGATTATTTTCCTTGAATACCAAAATAATTTTTAAATCTTTTTTGTATTTTTTCGCCAAAGACGGAAGCAGTAAAATATCTTTTTTGCACGTATAACTTTCTGCCGAATAGAAACCGAGATAAATAAATTTACCTTTGAAATCCGATAACGAATGCATATACGACGAATTGTCGGGCAAACGGAAATCCGGTATTTTGTTTCCGACAATCAAATTAGAAGAATTATTAAGGAAATTTTCGACGGCGGTAAGGGTTTCCCGATTTTTTATGTTATTTTTTGCCGAATATAAAATATCGATTATATTATTTTTATAAACGGTATTTTTATAAAATTCGTTATACAAATTAACAAACATGTAATATTCTCTGAATTCTTCATTTCTGCATAAATCGGTATTTGCCAAATATCTCGACATTGTATTCCATCCTCTGTTTTCGGCTAAAATTCTAAATAAAGTATCAGCGTAATTTTCGAATAATATATTCCCTAAATTAGTTTTTAACAACTTGTTGTAAGCCGGATTTTTATACAATACCGGTTCGGACGAATAGTTCTTTCGCACAATTGCCTTTTTATTTTTATAAACTCCTTGAAAACGTAAATCTAAAAACTTGTATCTTTTGTATTGCTTAAAAAAATCATTGTCGATAGAAGATGTGCTGTCGTCAACGGCTTTTATTTCTTTTTCCAGAAGGCCGGGATTAACATGTTTAGGGTTTTTAAGAATCTTTTTAAGTGCTTGTTCGTATAAAGCGTCAAATTTTTTAAATGCAGCCGTTAAAGTATTTTCGTCATTCAAAATTCGGATATAAAATTCATACGGTTTAAAGTAGGGATTCATAATATCTTCATGTCTGCGAACTGTTTTTTTGGGTAATACAATTTCAAAATCTTTACCCGGTTCTATTATTATGTAACCCTTAAAGACATCCAAATCAATAAATGCTTCGAATATATCGTTGCCTTCTACTTTAAACGTAAAATAACCTTCGTCGTCAACTTTACTTTCAGCTGCAAGTTTTTTTGTTTCGGTTATATAATCCGAAAAAGTATAAAGCCGTAAAGTTTCTCCGGCATATGTGCCTGCATTTCCGTGTATTATGCAAGTTTGCGCTTTCGCCGAGAATATAAATACCGTAAAAAGTAAAAAAATTAATATTTTTTTCATTATTCAGGATAATTTTAATGCGGTAATCATAAGTCTGTTTATTTTGCCGTCTTTATCGGCAACGGGAGTAAATTTTTCTATAATGTCGGCATCTTTAAGTTTACGTTTTTTACGCATTTCCTCTCCTTCGAAAACTTTCTCAAAAAGTTTTAAATAACTTTCGTCAGACGGAAAGATATCGAAATAAGGTTTATTTAAAACGTCGTTTCGTTTTATACGGTATAATTTTGCCGCAGCATCGTTTATTCTTGTTATTATTTTATCCGAATTTACGAAAACGGTAGGGACATACTTGTTAAATTGATTTATCTGCACCAAAAAGGAACTGTTCATTTGCAGTAATTGTTCTTTTTCGTTTGCTAATTTATTAATGGTGTCTTTATAACGCTTTTCTTTTAATGCCAGTTCTTCGGATTGTTTTTTGTAAGCTTCGGTAAGCTTTGCGGTAAGATATTTGGTATTTATGTTAGAAATTTCGGCAGCTATGCGTTCGCCTATAATTTTCAAAAAATTTATGCGATAATCCGGAACTCGTTTTAAAGAAGCTATTTCCAATACTCCGAATAATTTTTTTTCATACATAAGCGGTAAAAGAATAAGTGTTTCGGGAGTATCCTCTCCCAAACCCGAACTTATATAAGTATAACCTTCGGGCAAATCGTCGATTTTTATCATTTTTTGCTCTTTGGCACATTTACCTGCCAAGCTCTCTCCTATTTCAACTTCGGTGTCTAACTGTTTTTTCTTGTCATATGCATAAGCAGCTTCCAAAAGCAAATATTTTTTACCGTCTTTTTCTTTTAACGTAAATATTCCCGCCTGCTCGACTCCCACATGTTCCGCTATTTTTTTTACTGCCGGATATGCCATTTCTTTCGTTGACTTAAAATCTTGCTGAAGCAATAAAGTAAAAGCCGTAACTCCGGATTGATACCAGTTATTTTTTTCCACTTCTTTAAAACTGTATCTTTTTTCTTTATCCGAAATACGCAAACTCTCTTTAATATCAAGCAATGCCGCACCTAATACCTCATTTTTGCCGAATTCGGGTACAACTTTATAATTACCTTCGCTTAATTGTTTCGCAAATTCCGTATAAGCGTCATATTTTTTATATAATTCCGAAAATCCTTCGAAAAGTTGCCCGAACTCGTCTTTTCTTTCGGCACCGGAATCAATCTTTTCCGAAATATATTTATCGATAAAGAAATTTTTTAAAACATATAACAATTTTTGAAAACCGGACGAAAAAACGGTTCTCAGGTAAACGGTAAACAACATCGAAATTAAGAACCCTACGGACAAAGAAATAATAATAAACAAAATACCGGATTCTTCGCTTGTTCTTAAAATACCGGCAAAATAAAACAGGAATAAAATAACAACCGTAAGAATAAAACTTAATGAAAATACTAAAACTATTCCTGACTTAATTTTCACGACAATTTAAATTTTGAGTCATACGTAAAGCAAATATACATTTTAAAAATTTGCTTATGAAATATTAATCTTCTTTTTTTCGAATTTTGCCCCTTCCACAACAATAACGATTTCTCCTTTTACCGTATTACCGCCGAAATACTCTATAAGTTCCGGTAAGAAACCCCGCACGGTTTCTTCATGAACTTTTGTTAACTCTCTCGATACGCTGGCTCTTCTTTCTTTTCCGAAAAATTCAAGAAATTGATTTAAAGTTTTTAACAATCTGTAAGGCGACTCGTAAAAAATAAGAGTGCGTTGTTCTTTCGACAATTCTTTAATACGTTTTTGCCTGCCTTTTTTCTGAGGAAGAAAACCCTCAAAACAAAAACGTTCCGAAGGAAATCCGGAATTAACAAGTGCCGGAACAAATGCCGTTGCACCCGGCAAAGTTTCAACCTCAATACCGTTTTTTATACATTCTCTTACGATTAAAAAACCCGGGTCGGAAATACCCGGTGTTCCGGCATCGGTAACCAACGCTATGTTAAATCCTGCTTTTAATTTATCAGTTATTGCATATAATTGCTTATGTTCATTATATTTATGATACGCAACAGCTTTATTGTCAATAGAAAAATGATTTAATAAAATTGATGTTTTTCGCGTATCTTCGGCAAGTATAAAATCTGCTGCCTTCAGAACTTCCACGGCTCTGAAAGTCATATCTTTTAAATTGCCGACCGGCGTAGGAACCAAAGTAAGTTTTGACATTTTTGTATCGTAAAATATTTCACAAAGATACTTTTTTTAAACAATTGTTTTTATTTGTTTTTTAATTTTAAATTCTGTTTAAAAAATATATTTTTGTATTCCGGTCTGATTACTGCACAAATTCCGCATCTTTTTTACGTTTTACTTTAAATAAAACATGAAATACAAACATATTATTTGGGACTACAACGGAACTCTGCTTGACGATGTGGAACTCTGTACGGAAATAATAAACGAAATGCTCGCAAAAAGAAATTTGCCGACAATGAGCATCGAAAAATATCGTGAATTATTTGATTTTCCGGTTAAAGAATATTACAAAAGAGCAGGTTTTAATTTTGAAAAAGAAAGTTTTGAAAAAACAGGAACCGAATTTATAGAGCAATACGACAAAAGAAGTTACAAAACAAAACTTTACGACGGCATATTCGAATTAATACAAAAAATATCCGAATCCGGCATACGGCAATCAATCTTATCGGCACGCAAAAAAGAACAACTGCACGAGGAACTTAAAAAATTCGAAATCTTTAAATTTTTCGATTACGTTTTCGGATTAAACGACCATTACGCCGGCGGAAAAACAGAAACAGGAAAGCAATTGCTGAAAAAAATAAATCTTCCTCGCAAAAAAATACTTATGATAGGCGATACCGTTCACGACTGCGAAACGGCAAAAATACTCGGAATTGACATTTTACCCGTAGCATACGGACATCACCCGAAACAAAAACTTTTAAACTATAAAACATATATTCCGGAAAATGTTAAAGAAATAAGAGATTTTATTTTTGACAACATTGTAATATAAAAAAATAGCGAAGTGTTTTTCGTATAAATAAATTATTATCTTTGCCGCCGCAATTATAAAAAGTGCATTTAAAATGATACAAAATGTAATGTTGATAGGTGCCGGCGGTTTTCTCGGAAGCATAATGAGATACGGTTCAAATCAGGTTATGTTGAAAGTTTTTCAAACACAGCACCCGATAGGGACTTTTTTTGTAAACATACTCGGAAGTTTTTTAATAGGTCTTATTTTAGGTGTTTTTGAACGGGGAGGCGAAGTATCTAACAACTGGAAATTATTTCTTGCCGTAGGTTTTTGCGGAGGTTTTACTACATTCTCGTCATTTGCCGTAGAAAATCTTAACTTTTTGCAATCGCAACAATTTATGATGTCTTTTTTATACGTGGGTATCAGTTTATTTCTCGGGCTGGCGGCAGTATATGCAGGATTATGGATAACAAAATAAAAAATTTGAACTTGAATAAAGCCGAAAAAATATTGCCTTACAAAAGTTCCGGCAAAAGCAAAAAAACACAAGTTGCCGAAATGTTTGACAATATTGCCGGCAAATACGACTTTCTGAATCATTTTTTATCGCTGAACATAGATAAAATCTGGAGAAAAAAATCCGTAAAACTGCTGAAAAAATCATCTCCGAAAATAATACTCGATACGGCTACGGGAACAGGAGACTTTGCACTGGAAATTTACAAGCAGCTTAAACCGCAAAAAATAACAGGCATAGACATTTCGGAAGGCATGTTGAATATAGCCGAAAAAAAAATACAAAAAAGAAACCTGTCAAACATAATAGAATTTCAAAAAGGCGACTCCGAAAATCTTAACTTCCCCGATAATTACTTTGATGCCGTAACCGCTGCCTTCGGTGTAAGGAATTTCGAGTCTCTTACAAAAGGACTTTCCGAAATGAAAAGAGTATTAAAACCATCGGGAGAAATTCTTATTTTGGAATTTTCACAACCCGAAAAATTTCCCGTAAAACAATTATACCAATTCTACTCTGAAAAGATACTGCCGCTTCTCGGCAAATTATTCTCTCGAGACAAATCGGCATACACATATCTGCCGGAATCGGTTAATGCCTTTCCTTACGGAAAAAATTTTAAAAAAATTCTGGAAGATACGGGATTCGAATCCGTTAAAATTAAACAACTGGCATTCGGAATTTCAAGTATTTATTACGCGGTAAAAAAATAATCCTTAACTTTGTAATAAGCATTTTTAATATTCCCGGCAATTTTTATCAGTTGTCGTAAAAATATAATAACATGAAAAAACACGGTATCTTATTTATCGTTCCGTTTATGTTTATTTTTTTGGCATGTAAAACAAATTCGGAAAAAACTTCGACCGCCGATGACGTTGAAAAAAATACATCAATACAAGATCCTGAAACAAATACGCCCGATTTTGAAATTTTACAAAGCCCGATTCCCGAAAAAGCAGGAAAAACTCTTATAGTTGTAACAGACCCTCACGGAAACGGAAAACTTGCTTTATCAAAATTTGAAAAATTAGCCGAAACCTTCGACTGCACGATTATAGGACTTAATAACGTAAAAAATAATACTCCCGACTTTATAAAAAAAACCGAAAAGGATATAGAAACCGCCAAACGCATATTAAACATAAACCCGGAATATCTGTTTACGGCAGGATTTTCCGGAGGCGCACGCATGGCATTAATTTATGCGTCAACTCATAAAACAAACGGAGTTCTTATGTGCGGAGCCGGAATAAACACTCAAAATGCCGACAAACTGAATTTCCCTTTGGCTGAGGTCTCAGGCACCGAAGATTTTAATTTTTCGGAGCAATATTATTCACCCTTTTCTCCACTTGCCGAAAACAAAAACATCGCAAATCTTATTTTCGACGGCAAGCACGAATGGCCGCCTCAAGAATACATACTTTTTGCATTTACTTTTTTATCGGAAAGAAATAATTTAAAAATAAACACAAAAAAAGATTTTATGTCAAAGGCAAACCGTCTTCTCTACAACAAACAATATTTAAAAGCTTTCAGAATGTACGAAGCGGCTTATAAAACCGGAAACAACGAAGCCGAAAAAAAAATTGCCGACTTATATAAAAACAAAAACTTCAGAAATTACATAACAAAATACGAAGAACTCTTAAAAAAAGAAACAGAAAGAAATAAACAATACATAAAATACATAATCGAAAAAAATACCGAATGGTGGCGAAACGAAGTTTTAAAATTAAACAAACTTATAAAAACCGAAAAAGAACCCGAAGCAACATCTCTTAAACGAACAAAGGCATTTCTCGGCATTGCCTTATATTCGCTTACCGAAAAAGAAATATCCGATCCGTGGAGCAAAAATATCGACAAATTTTTGCAAATATACGAATACCTCGAACCGGAAAATCCTGATTTATGGTTTTTCAATGCAGTAAGACAAGAACAAAAAAACAACAAACAATTAAGCCGAAAATATCTTAAACGCGCTTTTGCTTTCGGATTTAGCGACTCAGTAAAAATTAAAAATTACGGACTTAATTACTAAATAATAATCGTAATGATTAACAAAATCTTAAGCTACGACCTGATAAATTACAACGGCATACACATTACCGTAATGACGCTTATAAAACTAATAATCGTTTTTGTCGTCATAAAAATTTTACTGATTATCATAAAAAAAGGATTTGCCGTTGCAGGCAAAAAACGCGGCATTGAAAAAGAAGAATGGATGACATTTTTCATTATCCTTAAATATTTTATATGGCTTATCGGCATAACGGTTATGCTTAACATTATAGGTATAGACGTAACAATGCTGGTAGCGGGATCCTCCGCATTATTAATAGGGTTAGGCATAGGAATGCAACAACTTCTTTACGACCTGTTTGCCGGATTAATTCTGCTTTTCGAAAAAAAAATAGTCGTCGGAACTCTCATAGAACTCTCAAACGAAAAAGTTATTAAAATAACCAACATAAAAATGAGATTCTCCGAAGGTATAGACAGAGACGACATTAAAGTTATTATACCCAACTCAAAACTGCTTAGCGACCGTATTAATTTCTGGGAATATCGCTCTAAATCACGTTTCTTTATCGATGTCGGTGTCGCATACGGCAGTAACCCGGATATAGTGGAAAAACTTATGCTTAAAGCGGCAAAAGAACACAACGAATGCAGCAAAAAACCGGAACCTTTTGTTCGCCTTACCGGATTCGGAGACTCCTCATTAAACTTCAGACTTATATTCTGGAGTCGCAATAAATTCAGAATTAACAATATAAAAAGCGACTTATACAAACATATACTGAAACTTTTTATCGAAAACAAAATACAAATACCCTTTCCGCAAATGGATGTGCACATAACATCAACAGAAAAAAAATAATCCGGAAAAGATATTTAAAATTGCTCGTTTTTACAATTCTACAACGCAACTTACCGGATAATGATCCGAATA
>JAADDR010000076.1 GCA_013153865.1 Chlorobiota bacterium
TTTTCAAACAAATCGGAGCAGTTGCATTTTTTGAAATAGCCGTATTCCTTCTAATACTCGGAATCGGATTATTATACGCATGGAAAAAAAGAGCATTAAAATGGGAATAAAAAAAACAAAAACAGACCCGCTTAAAGACTTTCCCGGAGAAATAATACCCGGAGGAAACGGAGGAAATATAGTAGTAACAACACTGGACAGCGTCATAAACTGGGGAAGAAAAAATTCACTCTGGCCCCTGTATTTCGGAACAAGCTGCTGCGCCATAGAAATGATGCAAACAGGAGCAGCCAGACACGACTGGTCTCGTTTCGGATTCGAAGTAGCAAGACCGACACCAAGGCAAGCAGACCTCATCATAATAGCCGGAACAATAACAGTAAAAATGGCTCCGGTACTGCGCCGTCTGTACGACCAAATGGCAGAGCCGAAATACGTCATAGCAATGGGTGCATGCTCGGTATCGGGCGGACCGTTCTACTTCAACTCATATGCGGTAGTAAGAGGAGCAGACCACATCATACCCGTAGATGTTTACGTACCCGGATGCCCGCCGCGTCCCGAAGCACTGCTCGACGGTATGCTCGCACTGCAAAAGAAAATCCAAAAAGAAAGCATGGCATACAGAACTAAACACAATCCCATAGACGGATTTGACGAAGGACTTCATAAATAAAAATCAATTATGAATAACACTGACATAAAAAATAAAATCGAAAATAAATTCAGTGAGTTAACAATATCAGGCGAAGACAAAGAATTTCTTACCATAGAAATTCCTAAAAACTCACTTAAAAAGTTATTATCTTTTCTGAAAAACGACGAAGAACTTAAATTCGATTACCTTTTTGCCCTTACGGGAATCGATTTCGGTGAAGAACTCGGCGTAATATACCACCTCGAATCAACAAAAACACGAAAAACAATTCAAATAACGGTAAAAACAAACGACCGAAACAAACCCGAAATTGAAACAATACACGACATATTCCCGGCAGCATATTTTAACGAAATAGAAGCTCACGAATTTTTCGGAATAAAATTCAAAGGTCATCCCGACCTCAAGCACCTGTTTTTACCGGAAAACTGGGACAAAGGATACCCGATGAGAAAAGACTATACCGACATAAACATGTTGATAAGATAAAAAAATATGGAAGAATATTTAACAGATCAACTGAAAACGCAAGAATATTTCCTCAACATGGGACCTCAGCACCCCGCAACACACGGAGTATTGCGACTGCTGCTGAAACTCGACGGGGAAATAATTCGAAACGTTGACATGGATTTAGGATATATCCATCGCTCAATAGAAAAAATGTGCGAACGAGATACCTATAAACAAATAATTCACCTCACCGACAGACTCGATTACCTGTCTTCACACATAAACAACGAAGCTGTTTGTTTACTCGTCGAAAAAGCATTAAACATAGAAGTAACAGACAGAATAAAAGTTATACGCACGATGATGGACGAACTTACGCGTATATCATCGCACGTATTATGGTGGGGAGTTATGGGAATGGATATAGGCGCTCTGACAACATTCATGTACGGTTTCAGAGAAAGAGAAATGATTAACGACATATTCGAAGAAACCTGCGGAGCACGTTTAACAATGAATTACAACGTAATAGGAGGACTTCGTTACGACCTGCACGAAAACTTCGTAAAAAGAGTAAAAGACTTTATAAAACATTTCAAGAAAAAACTCCCCGAATACGACAAACTGCTTTCTAACAACGTAATATTCAGAAAAAGACTCGAAGGTATAGGATACATATCAAAAGAAGACGCTGTTGCATACGGGCTTAACGGTCCTACGGCAAGAGGATCCGGAGTATCATGTGACATACGAAAAATACATCCTTACAGCGCATACGACAGAGTAGATTTCGAAGAAATAACATTTCCGGAAGGAGATTCATACGCAAGATACAAAGTAAGAATACAAGAAATGCACCAATCTCTTTCAATACTCGAACAACTCGTCGATAAAATCCCCGAAGGAGAATACAAAGTAAAAACAAAAGCCGTAATAAAACTTCCCGAAGGAGACTACCTCCAAAGAGTAGAATCAGCAAGAGGAGATTTCGGAGTTTACGTAAAAAGCGACGGACAAAAATTCCCTTACAGAGTAAAATTCCGTTCGCCCGGATTCGCAAACCTTACGGCTCTCAACAAAATGTCCGAAGGACTTAAAATTGCCGATTTAGTCGCAATTCTGTCAACCATTGATATTGTTGTACCCGATATTGACCGATAAAAAAGATAAAAAATAAAACCATGATATTAAATATTTTTACGGATATCCATAACAAACTGCTCGAACATATGTCCGGAGGAGCTGCACACATAACAGAACTTATTCTTATCGCAGCCGCTTACCTCGGAATTTTTGCAATACTCGGACTCCTGCTGGTATGGCTCGAAAGACGTGTTGCAGGTTTTTTCCAACTCCGACTGGGTCCCAACCGGGTAGGACCGTTCGGCTTATTTCAAACAATTGCCGACGCACTCAAACTGGTATCAAAAGAACTGACCGGAACGGTAAAAGCAGACTCAATGCTTTATCGAACAGCTCCGTATTTTGTCATAACAACAGCTCTCATGGCACTGTCACTTATACCTTTTTCACATGAAATACAAGCATTCGACATAAATATAGGAGTCTTCTTCCTGATTTCCGTTTCATCAGTAGGCGTTCTCGGAATATTCCTCGCCGGATGGGCAAGCAACAATAAATATTCGCTCATAGGAGGTATGAGAACGGGAATACAAATGATAAGCTACGAACTGTCGGTAGGAATGGCAATAGTAACAATGACAGTACTTGCCGGTACACTGCAAATATCGGAAATTATAGAAATACAAAAAGACGGATGGCTTATATGGAAAGGACACATACCGGCAATAATAGCATTTATGATATTTATGATTGCAGGAACGGCAGAATCAAACAGAACTCCTTTCGACCTTGTTGAAGCAGAATCCGAACTCGGAGCAGGATTTCATACCGAATACTCGGGAATGAATTTCGCATACTATTTCCTCGCAGAATTCGTAAACATGTTTATCATTGCATCGGTTGCAGTAATATTATTTTTCGGAGGATGGCTCTCGCCCTTCGGAATTACCGATACAATACCCTTTGCCGGACTGTTCTGGTTTACGGTTAAAGTAATAGGTGTTATATTTATATTCATGTGGTTCAGATGGACATTTCCGCGTTTCAGAATCGACCAACTTCTGACACTGGAATGGAAATATCTGTTACCTGTAAATATGGTAAACATAGTATTAATGGCACTAATTGTTTGGTTAGGTCTAACATTGTAATATTTAAAGACTTATGAGTTATTTTTCAGATATAATAAACGGAACTAAAACGCTTCTTACCGGAATGCGCATTACGGGCAAATATTTTTTCGTAAACCTGTTTACACGCAAAGACGTAATAACCCGGCAATACCCGGACAATATAGACACACTTAAAATGTTCGACAGATACAGAGGCGAAGTTATTATGCTGCACAACGAAAACAACGAGCATAAATGCGATGCTTGTACTCTATGCGAAAAAGCATGCCCTAACGGTTCGATAGAAGTTATAGGAGACAAAAAAATAAACCCGGAAACAGGTAAAAACGTAAGATTTTTGGTAAAACACATCTACCACCTCGAAATGTGCACAATGTGCGGTCTTTGCATAGAAGCATGCCCGCAAAATGCCATAGCGTGGGGACAAAACTATCACAACACGGCATACGACAGATCAAAATTAACAAAAGTATTAAACAAACCCGGATCTAAAATAGTTCCCGGATTAAAAGGATAATAAAAATGGAAAGAATAATCTTTTACATTATATCGGTGCTTATGATAACATTTGCAGTTATGGCAGTCAGCAACCGAAATTTAATGCGGTCTATCATATACCTTCTTTTTGTTCTGCTCGGAACAGCCGCAATATATTTTATGATAGAATTTTACTTTCTCGGAGCCGTACAACTTACCGTTTATGCCGGAGGAATTATAGTTCTGTACGTAAACTCGGTAATGCTGGTAGAAAAAATAAACAATCCGCTGCCCGAAGTTAACTCCAAAAGACGCCTGCTTGCCGGAATTATAAGCACGGCGGGAGCGGCACTTACAATTACGGCAATACTATCTTACAATTTTGTGCACATTGCCGAAAGCAAAGCAACGGAAACAAATATAGACAAAGTAGGAAAAGCATTGCTAAATTACGGAGACAAAGGATACATATTACCGTTTGAAGTAATAAGCATTCTGCTGTTGGCTGCAATGGCAGGTGCCATAGCAATTGCAAAAACAAACAAACTTAAAAAAAATAACGAATCAAAATAATTACAAATTATGATTTTCGGAGTCAGCATATATGAAATACTAACCGTAAGCACGATAATATTCTTTATCGGAATATACGGTTTCGTTACGCGAAAAAATCTTATCGCAATGCTAATGTCGGTAGAATTAATACTTAACGCGGGAGCATTAAATTTTGTCGTTATAAACAAATACCTGTTCCCCGATGCATTAGGCGGAGTAATATTTTCATTATTCATTATCGCCGTTGCCGCAGCCGAAACTGCTTTGGCTTTAGCTATTATAATTAATCTATACAGACTTATAATGAGCTTAAAAACAGACGATCTCGAAACTATGAAATTTTAAGAAAAATGGATTTAACTTACACAGTTTTAATACCTCTGATACCTTTATTCGTATTCCTTTTATTAGGACTTAACTACAAACGAATAAAAGAACCCGTATCGGGATATATAGGAACAACCGGACTGCTGATTACGGCACTGATGTCTTTCTATACGGCATTTCAATACTTTTTCAATTACGGAAAAGCCGGCGGCGTATATCAAAAAATATACGCATTCAACACCGAGTGGATACACTTTACAGATACGCTGCACATAGACATGGGAATACTCCTTGACCCTATTTCGGCAGTTATGCTTATTGTAGTGCCTCTTATATCTCTGATGGTACACTTCTACAGCATAGGATACATGCACAAAGAACCCGGTTTTACCAGATTCTACGCTTACCTGTCATTATTTACATTCTCGATGCTCGGATTAGTATTATCCACAAACCTTTTCCAAATATACATATTTTGGGAAATGGTGGGAGTATCATCATATTTGCTTATAGGTTATTATTTTGAAAAACCTTCGGCAATATTAGCCGCAAAAAAAGCATTTATAGTTACAAGATTTGCAGACTTCGGATTTTTGGTAGGAATACTCATGGTTTCTTACTATGCAAAAACATTCGATTTCAAAATACTCACCGACTTATCGTTTATAGAAAATCTGAAAATGCAAAGCGGTATTTTCATGGGACTTTCCGTAATGACATGGGCACTAATATTCATTTTTATCGGAGGAGCGGGTAAATCGGCAATGTTTCCGTTACACATATGGTTGCCCGACGCAATGGAAGGGCCCACGCCAGTTTCGGCATTAATACACGCCGCAACAATGGTAGTAGCAGGAGTATTCCTTGTTGCAAGACTTTTTCCGGCATTTTACTTTTTCGACGACGGATTTGCCCTGAACGTTGTCGCATGGGTAGGCGCATTTACCACACTGTTTGCGGCAGTAATAGCAATTACGCAAAACGATATAAAACGCGTTTTGGCATTCTCTACAATGTCGCAAATAGGATACATGATGCTTGCTCTCGGAGTATCAGGATTCGAAGGACACGAAGGACTCGGATTTATGGCCGGAATGTTCCATTTATTTACACATGCAATGTTTAAAGCATTACTGTTCTTGGGTGCAGGTGCAATAATACATGCCGTTCACAGCAATTACATGCAAGATATGGGCGGTCTGAGAAAATATATGCCGATAACCAACATAACATTCTTATTGGCGGCATTGGCTATATCCGGTATTCCGCCGTTAGCAGGTTTCTTCAGTAAAGACGAAATACTTGCAGCCGCTTTCGAAAATAACATGCCCGTATTCATTATAGGATACATAGTAGCGGGAATGACGGCATTTTATATGTTCAGATTATATTACAGAATATTCTGGTGGAATAACCCCGATTACGAGCACAAACCGCACGAAGCACCGGCTACAATGACAATTCCTCTCGTTATTTTGGCATTAATGACGATTCTGTCCGGATTTATTCCGTTTGCCGAATTTGTATCACCCGACGGAGCGGGATTTCATTCTCACATAGATTGGAGTCTGGCAAGCGCTTCAATAATAATAGGTGTTGCAGGTATATTACTCGCAACAATATTCTATAAAAAAGAAAGCGAATTACCTACACGATTTGTTCGTGCTTTCGGAAGAGTCCACAAATGGGCTTTCAATAAATTTTATATCGACGAAATATACTTTTTTATTACAAAAACAATCATATTCAAATATATATCCGGTTCGTTTGCATGGTTCGACAGACAGGTTGTTGACGGAACAATGAACGGAATCGGTAACGGAACCGTATGGATAAGTTCCAAAATAAAAGGATTACAATCCGGGAAAATACAAGATTATGCCATGTTCTTTATTTCCGGAGTTTTAGCCCTTATTATGGTTGCTTGGTTATTATTTAATTAAAAAGAAAAAAGAAGTTTACAATGGATATTTTAACTTTATTTGTAGTGGTTCCGGTGCTTACCGTTTTTGCCTTAATGATGTCAAAAGGCATTAAACAGCACAGAGTTGTTGCTCTTGCGGGTATGGCTGTTCAAACACTTATGTCTTTTAACCTTCTTTATCGCTATTTGCAGGAAAGAGCAGCCGGCAATAATGCGGTAATGATTTTTACAAAAGACATTATATGGTTTAAACCGATGAATATACATTATGCAATAGGAGTTGACGGCATATCGGTTTTAATGATACTTCTTACTTCTATTATCGTCCTTACCGGAATATTTATTTCTTGGAAAGTTGACGATTTACCCAAAGAATTCTTTATTTCTTTAATTGTATTGGCTTCCGGAGTTTACGGATTTTTTATTTCGGTAGATTTATTTACAATGTTCGTATTCTACGAAATAGCCGTTATACCTATGTATTTGCTTATAGGAATATGGGGAAGCGGTCCTCGCGAATATGCCGCCATGAAACTTACACTTATGCTCATGGGAGCATCGGCACTGCTGTTGGTAGGTTTGCTCGGAGTTTATTTTAATTCGAACGCCGACGGCGGTCCTCTTACTTTTAATATATTCCAAATAGCCGAAGTAAATATTCCGGAATCGGCGCAAAAAATATTCTTCCCGTTCTTATTTGTGGGATTTGCCGTAATAGGAGCCCTTTTCCCGTTTCATACATGGTCGCCCGACGGTCATGCTTCGGCACCTACGGCTGTTTCCATGTTACATGCGGGAGTATTAATGAAACTCGGAGGTTACGGAATATTCAGAGTAGCAATGTATGTTATGCCGCAAGGTGCTCACTATTGGGCAAACTTCTTTATGGTACTTGCCGTTATAGGAGTTTTCTACGGAGCTTTGGCAGCCATAAAACAAAAAGATTTAAAATACATAAACGCTTACTCTTCGGTAAGCCACCTCGGGCTGGTATTGCTTGCTCTTTTAATGATGAACGAAATTGCATGGAAAGGAGCAATGTTACAATCATTGTCGCACGGTTTTATAACGGCTCTTTTCTTTGCGATGATAGGCGTTATATACGGCAGAACACATACAAGAATCGTTACGAAAATGAGCGGCTTGCTTAACGTAATACCTGTTGCCGGAGCATTATACGTAATTGCCGGATTGGCAAATCTCGGTTTGCCCGGTTTTTCGGGATTTGTTGCCGAAATGAATATTTTTGTCGGAGCATTTCAACATGCGGATACTTTTCACAGAGTAATTACAATTTTGGCGGTTTCGTCGATTGTAGTTACAGCAGTTTACATACTGAGGGTTGTGGGTATGATGCTTATGGGACCTACTACACCTGAATTTAAAAATCTTCCGCGTATCTCGTGGTATGAAAAAACAGGAACGTTTATTTTGGTATTATTCATAACGTTAATAGGAATATTCCCGTTTTGGTGGGGAAATATTATATCGGACAGCATAATTCCGTTTATTCAAAATTTAAATTAAATAAAAATCTTTTTAAGATATGAATTTAAACAACATGTTATTAATGAGGCACGAATTAATATTGACGACAGTCATATTAATTTTAATTATTGCCGATATATTTACGGCCGACAAAAATAAAAAATCCGTAAATTATATTGCCTTGGGTTTGTTTGCCTTACATACCGTTATCGGATTTATACCTCTTAAAACAGGCACGCTTTTCGGAGGTATGTTTGTTACCGACCCTATGGTTTACGGTTTTAAAAACATATTAAACACAGGTGTTTTGCTTATAATTCTTTTGGCAATATCCTGGGTAAACAAAAAAGGATTACAAAACAACAAAGTAGGAGAATTTTATATTCTGATGTTTTCGTCGTTGTTGGGAATGTTCTTTTTAATATCGTCAAGAAATTTCTTAATGCTTTATTTATCGCTTGAACTTTCTACCCTTCCTGTTACGGCGCTTGCCGCATACGATATTTTTAACCGAAAATCGTCGGAAGCCGGTATAAAGTTAATTTTGTCGGCAGCTTTCTCGTCCGGAATATTTCTTTTCGGAATTTCTTTACTGTATGCCGCAGGCGGAAGTTTATATTTCTCGGAATTAGAAGGACATATCGGGCATTCGTACTTATCGATTGCAGGGCTGATTATGTTTTTTGCCGGTTTGGCATTTAAAATATCTTTGGTTCCGTTTCATTTTTGGACTGCAGACGTTTACGAAGGGGCTCCTACCCCGGTGTCGAATTATCTTTCCGTTATATCAAAAGCCGCAGCCGTTTTTATTTTAATGATAAGTTTGTTCGTAACATTAAAAGAGCTGAAAGATATTTGGATACCCGTGCTTTACGGAATTTCTGTTTTAACTATGTTTACAGGTAACTTATTTGCCCTGAGACAAAAAAACTTAAAAAGATTTTTGGCGTTTTCGTCCGTGGCTCAAGCAGGATTTATAATGATGGGTATGTTATCAGCCGATCATTTGGCTGCATCCTCGGTTCTTTATTTTATATCCATTTATATTTTCTCTAACATAGGAGCTTTCGGTGTGGTGCAACTGGTTGCCCTTGCTGCCGGCGGAAAAGAAAACATAGACGATTATAACGGGCTGTACCGCACTAACCCCATGTTAAGTCTTGTTTTGATGATTTCATTATTTTCTTTAGCCGGAATACCGCCGATTGCAGGTTTTTTCGGTAAGTTCTTTTTATATACTTCGGCAGCAAGCAAAGGTTTTTACGTGCTTGTATTTATTGCCGTGGTTAACGTAACAATATCTTTATATTATTATCTGTTGGTCGTAAGAGCAGCTTTTTTGCGTAAAAGCGAAAATCCGATTCCTTATTTCAAAAGCGACATATTTGCAAGGATAGGATTGATTATTGTCGTTATAGCGTTATTTTTATTGGGTCTTTACAGCCCGTTCTACGATTATATTGATTCCGTAACAAAAATTTTAAATATTTAGATTATGAGCATGCCGATAAAACACGAGTTCGGAAAGATTGACGGTAAGTTAGTCAGTTTTGCGGATAAATCCGCTTCGGAAAGTCGTATGAAATTCTTAAAAGAGTTGCTGGAAGCTAACGGTTTTGAAGTAATCATAAAAGAAAACGAACAAAAAGAGGACGACGGCGAAAAAACATATACTGTTGCGGTTACCGATATTGTATTTAACCCTGTAATATGGGTTTACGACCGTAAACTTAAAAGCCCGGACGGAAAAATAGTAAACGAAGATTATTGGATGCAAAGAAATTCGGATTTTAAACCTCAATATTGGGAAAGATAAAATAATGCATAAAGAGAACGCTTACTTGGTGTTCTCTTTATTTATCAAACATCCGTTCAAAAATTTCTTTAAATTCTTCCCATTCGGGAATGTTTAAATTGCTGTTGTGCCAAAGAATAACAAAATTTCCTTCGTATTTTTTTGAAATATTTTTTAAGTCCGAAAATTTATCGAAAAACTTTTCCTTATCGGAATATGTTTTTCTTGCCGCTTGTTCCATAAAAATTAACGGGCGTTCTTTAAGTTCGAGTTTTTGCCTCGTAAGTATGTTAAAAACGGGATACTCGAAACAGATTCCGGCACGAAAACCGATATTGTTGATAAACCCGATTGTGCTGTCGGTTTTTATTCCTGTATCGTTAAGGATTTGCCAAGTTTCGGGATTTGAAAATCGCAAATAATGTTGCCTGCTTTCCGTTATTTTAATTTCCTTCGGAAAACGCAGCAGTTCTTTTGCAAAAAGTTCTTTGTTTTTATATGAGCGGTATGCCCCGTGAACTCCGACAATATGCCCTCTTTGCAGAATACTCCGCATCTTTGAAACAACGGCACATTCGGTAATGTTGTATTGAGCATCTTCCTCGCCCGGTATTGCCGGAATAAAATAAAAATGCGACTTTAAGCCGGATTTCTCGGATATGTTCATTAAATAGTCAAAAGTATCGTAAGGGTCTTTTTGTTTGCCTTTTTTTATTTTAAAATATGCTTGAATCGTATTAAGGGCTTTTTTAAAACTTTTTCGTTTCAGAATATCTCCGCCGGCGGCTTTTATAACTTTTGAAAGTTTGTCGTAACGTGCAAAAAAATCAATATCATGCGTAATTACCGGAGTGTATTTATGCTTGTTTTCGATATTAAGTCCGAGATATGCAAACATTCGCCGCAACATTTCGGCATATTCGTTTACGACCGGTCTTTCGTTAAAGTTATGTTTTACGGAAAACTGTGCCTCGTCGGGTGTTCTGCCGTGCCTGTCTTTTTCGGATAACACATGTTCTTCCCAGCGGGTAAGCATAAAAAAGGAAGATGCAAATATGTCGATTCCGCATAATATACGGTTACCGGAAATGTTTATGCCCGAATCTCCGTAAATAACGGGGATATTTGCCTCGGGTGCAAAACGATTTTCGGCAAAAATTACTTTATCCGGTATGTTTTCTTTTTTAAGATAAGATAAATCACCGGGAAATTTGTTAAAAAAACAGTCTTTTATTTCTATCGTTTTATCCTCAAACGAAATTTCGTAAATATCAATATCCGAGACTGTTAAGTTATACTCGACACCGAGAAAACCGGACAATAATACATCGATTATATATTTTCTTTCGGGAATATTATTGTTCGGTATCCGGATATTGATTTGCATTTTACAAATTTAATGAAATACTTTTTAAAGATATTTTATTAAATTTGTAAAATGCAAATCAATATCCGGATACCGAACAATAATATTCCCGAAAGAAAATATATAATCGATGTATTATTGTCCG
>JAADDR010000112.1 GCA_013153865.1 Chlorobiota bacterium
AGAATTGTTTTTGAAATTGAGTTATAAAATAACGGAGAACAAAAAAGATAATGAATATAATGTTTCCGAATTACTTGATAAAGCAATGTTTATGACAGAACTTATCGATACAAAAACAAAAACCTTTTCTTTGAAAAGAACTAATCTGAAAAATGAAATTTTAAAATTGAAAGATATTATAACCGTCGAAGAAAATAAGCAGTGATAGTAAGTTGTATGATGAAAGGACAATTACTGTTATTTTTACACCACCGAAAAACTTCCGTTGAATTTTAAAAAAACAATATCTTCAAAGAAAATTTGAGCATTAACTTTAAAACTTGAATCCTTACCTTCGGTAAAATTTATTTTTACGAAAAGTTTCGGATGCGTATTCGGGTTTATCATTGCCGGAAATTTAATGTTACGGGCTTTTGAGGTCATTAATTTTTTGCCGAGTTGTTCGGCTGATATTTCATTAATCATTTGTATGCTTACAACGCCGGGTACCACCGGATTGCCGGGAAAATGCCCTTTAAAAATTTCGTGTTCGGGGTTTACAAGAATTTCGGCAAGGATTTCGTTGTCGGATAATTCCTTTACGGTCAGTATTTTATAAAAGTCGTTAAGAAGCATGTTTGTATCTTATTTTAAGAAATTCAGTTTCATTTCAAACTTAATTCTTTTGTGCCTGATATAAATAGTTTGAGGTATGTCGTTTATGTATTTGTCGTAATTTATAAAGGTGTGCTTTCCGTATAAGGAATATTTAAGAGCTTTTTTCGGAAGTAATGTTTGCTTGTCAAAAATAAATATTTCTTTTGCTTTTTTTATCTGCAACGCCGGATTTTCCGTCTTTTTTTCTTTAAGATAATGTGTTTTTGTATCGGTGCCGGACATCAGCATAAACCGGAAATCGTTTACCAATAACTTTATGAACATTTTTTTGTTCACAGGGGTAAAAATGTGGTGAATTGTATAAGAGTCTTTTAAAAGTTCTATGTCAAAAAACTTCATTCCTATTTCGTTAAGAAAAACGATTCTGCTTTTATCTTTGCCGGGTTTTATTACCAGCAATCCGGAAAAGTCATTGTCGTAAAGTTTTATTTGTGCTCTGTAAATGTATGATTTTGAGTTGTCGGAAAGTATTTTCTTATAGTTGAAATCTTCGGGGGCAGAAGCAAACTTACCCGTAACACACGATTGCATAGCAAATAATACGAAAAAGATGTAAAGTTTACTCTTCATGCTACGGCAATAAAAATTTTGAGTCCGGAATTTTTATGTTCATTTTTCTGTTGTAAAATTCTATAAGCGTATAATCGCCGGATTGCTCAAGCATTTTTATTTTTACTACCGTATAATTTCTTTTGTCGAAATAGAGTTGCATTTCGTTTAAAAATTCCTGCATATCGCCGGATTTAGGATTTAATTTTGCTAAAATGCGATTTGAATTTTCGTAAAATGCGATATCGAACTTATCGCTTTTCAAAATTTTGCCTTGAAGCATTCCCACCATTAAATCGTTAATTTCTTTAAACATTTTATTGCTTTCGGTATTATATTTTTTTGTTTTGTCGCCGTCGTTAATCCACATGTCCGAGCCGTTCATAACAATAAGATAACTGTACGGTTTATTGTATTCCCAACGAACTTTGCCGGGTGCTTTAAAACTGAAATGACCGGTGCTTTCGAAGTCGTTTTCCAAAATGTCCAAATGTTTGTATTGTTTAAAGTCGCTGTCGATAGTTTTTGTGTTTTTCGATGCGGCATTTAATTTTTCGACAATTGCTTCCGGATTTTTTACTTTTTTGAAGTTGTTGTTTTGTGCAAATGCCGTAAATGTGCTTAATATTGCAAATGTTAAGTATATGTGTTTCATTTTATTTTGTTTTTGTTTGATTTAAACGCAAAAAATCGTTTAAAATTTCGGGCGTGTCTTTTTTTGTGTCGTGAAATAAAACAATATCGCCCGGTTTTGCTTTTTTTAATCTTTTTAAAACTTGTTTTTTGTTTTTTACGGTATCGAGTGAGCGTATGTTCCAACCTGCGACCCGCAAATTTAATATTTTTACGGCTTTTGCAATATTCGGATTGGTAACGCCGTAGGGCGGTCGAAAAATATCGCAATTTTCTCCGGTAAGTTTTTCGATAATTATGTTTGTTTTTTCGAGTTCTTTAATAATTTTTTTTGTTGAAAAAAAATCAAAAAAATACGAATGCGAAAAAGAATGATTACCGATTGTATGACCTTCCGCAATGATTTGCTTAGCAATTTCGGGATATTTTTCGATATTTTTACCGATACAAAAGAATATTGCTTTTTGATTATGTTTTTTCAGAACTTTCAGTATTTGAGGGGTTATTTCCGGATGAGGTCCGTCGTCGAATGTCAATAATATTTTACTTTTGTCGTCCGACATGCATTTTACTTCGGTATAAAATTGCGAGCAAATATTTTTTGAACCGATAAAAAGTATTGTCAGCCAAATAAATAACGGAATCAAATACCAAAGTTGCGAAAACGATGCAAAACTTTCAATTAATATCATTGAAAAAAAGGTAATTATAAAAATGATATTTATTGTTTTGAAATTAAGCATTGTTTTCGGACGTATTTTTCGTTTCTCTCAATCTCATTCAATCTCATTCAATCTCATTCAATCTTCTTCAATTTCCCTCAACAATACCAGCGAATGATTTATATTGAAATAATGGTTGTAAATAAGTATGTTTTTGAGTTTATCCGGTGTTTTGTCGTTAAGTTTTATAAAGTCGGGATATGTTTGATTTTTCAGAATATTTGCTCCGAGCCAAAATGCAAAAGCGCTTGCCGTTTGAAATTCTCCGCACAAATGTTTATAGTAAGCCGCTCCGGTTTCGGGGAAGTCGTAAGACAGCAGTTCGTTGAATATTTCGTCGTCTTCTTTATTTCCGGAATGTCCGGTTATTATAAGGTCAATGTCTGATGTCCGGATATTGTTTTTCTGTAAAAATGATTGAATGTTGTTTCTTGTTTCGTTAATATTTTCAGGTTTGTAAAATGTTTTTAAGTCTGAGAGTTCGGCATAAGTTCCGGATTTTTTTTCGCCGGATAAGACAAAGAACGATACGGCTTCGCCGCATAACGCACCTTTATTTTCGTATTTAAGCAGGTTTGTGTTTTTTGTTGCTTGTTGCTTCCACATCTTTGTTTTTTTAATGATGCGGTAATAATGTTCGGTCATTTCGTCGCCGCCGCCGACAAGTATGTTTTTTTTACCTTCTTTAATGTGCATAACTGCATCGAGCAGTGCCGACTCGAAAGAGAAAGCTCTGTTTACGTAAGTAAAATTATAGTTGTGACATTTTATTCTGCCTGCTATTTGTCCGGCAACGGTGTTATGAGTAGATTGTATAAATGCCGTAGGCGTAAGAAATTGTTCTTTGTCGATAAGCATTTTTTCGAGAAATTTTTCGGTATCGGAAACAATTCCGAGTCCTGTTCCGAAAATAATCGCATCGGGCATATCCGTTTCGGCTTCTTGCATTGCAATTCGGGAGCATATTATTCCGTTTTTTACGGTTTTGCTCATACGCCTTGCTTCTATGGGCTTCATGTAATTTTTATAATTCGGTTTAACGGATTTTAAAAAAATATCTTCGTATTCGTTAATTCCGTTAAGAAAGTTGCCGTAATCGAGTGTGTTTTGAGGAGATATGCTTGCCGTGCCGTTGATGTAATATCGTTTCTTTTTGTAAATTATTTTTCCGAAATTTTCGATATGTTCTTTCAGTGCTTCGTTTTTTATTGTTTTAAAATTAATAATATCAACAAAATAAGGAATCGACAGTTTTTGATTTATCAGAACGGAAAGTTTTGTTATTAAGTTATCGGAAATATTTTTACCGGATACGGCAATATCAATGTCCGAACCGGATTTATAATTACCGATTGCTCTGGAACCGAACAGAATTACTTTTTCTATTTCGTTAAATTCTTGAAAAGATTTGATTATTAGTTTATATGATTTTTCAGATATTCCGTTTTCAGACATTTTTTTTCAGATATAAATATACTTGTTCTATTGCTTTGTAATATTCTTTTGCAATTTTATCGGTTAATGACATAAAAATATCTTCATCGTAAGTATGAACGGAAAGATTACGGTTGTCGAGCATCTCCATCCATATTTCGCCGTTGTCGATTATTTCGTTTTTATATGCTTCTTTTATGACTTCTCTCGGAAATTTTGCAATAATGCCTTTTGCCTCCAAAAAATCTTTTAAAGTTTTCCACGCTAATTCGAAATTATATTCGAATCGTTGTATTAACCCTTCTTTTTCAAGTTCGGACAAATTGTCGTATTTTATGTAAGCATCTTTAAATTGCAAAAATGCTTTCGTAAAATTATCAAAACGTTGTCGCCATCTTGTTTCTTTGTCCATTTCTTTATGTTTTCGATAAAATCAAAACCGTTCCGTTGCCTCCGAAACCGAAAGAGTTCGACATAACGTGTTTTATGTTTTTATTTTGTTTTAGTTCGGTTTCCGGAATAAGATTAAATTCTTTCATCGGGTTATGAAAACGCAAATTCGGGAAAATAGTGTTTTTTTGTAAAGACAAAACGGAAAATACCGCTTCTAAACTGCCGGCTGCCGCAAGAGTATGCCCGGTGTATGCTTTTGTGGAACTGAAAGGCGGAACTTTTCCGTTAAAGACATTAATCATTGCGTTTCCTTCCGACAGGTCGTTGTTTGCCGTTCCGGTGCCGTGAACATTTATGTAATCTATGTCTTCCGGTTTCAGGTTTGCCGATTTAAGTGCTTGCGTCATTGCCAAATTTGCTCCGTATCCTTCGGGTGATGATGCTGTTTGATGAAATGCGTCGTTGGCGTTTGCGTATCCTTTTAATTCGGCAAGAGGTTTTTTGTGTTCTTTATTTACGACTTCTTCGCTTTCCAGAACAAGATATGCCGCCGCTTCGCCGAGATTAAGTCCTTTTCTGTTTTCGTCGAAAGGTTTGCATGGTTCGCGGTCTAAAATCATAAGTGTATTAAAGCCGTTAAGGGTAAATTTCGACAATGCGTCGGCACCTCCGACGATACATCTTTCGAGGATACCGTGTTTTATGAGTCTTGCTCCGGTCATTATTGCGTTTGCCGACGACGAACATGCGGTGCTTACGGTTGTCATAAAGTCTTTGATGCCGAAAAAGTCGGCAATTTTTTCGGTATGGTCGGCGGCTTCGTGCGTTTTGATAAAGTTGTTGTAGTATTCGGTATTTAAAAAGTCGAGATAATACTTTTCGCTGCTTACCATTCCCGCTACCGTTGTGGCTGATATGATACCGGTTTTAAATTTATGTATGTCGGTAATTCCCGAGCTTTTAACGGCTTCTGTCGCGGCAGTGAGTGCAATCAGGGATGTTCTGGTAAATGCTTCTTTTGCGGAGATTTTCAGGTTGCCGGCTAAATCTTTGTCTTTTAATTTAATTTCGCATACGGGAATATCATCTTTATGTACCGTGTCGAGAACGGTAATTTTACCGACTCCGGATTTTTTGCTAATCAAAGATTCGTAATTCTCCGAAACCGTATTTCCCGTTGCCGATATTGCCCCGTATCCCGTTATGTAAACTTTTCGACTCAATTATTTTTGATGTTCGGTTATGTATTCTGCCATTGTTTTTACGGAGTAAAAAATCTTTTGTCCTTCTTTCGGATTTTCTATTTTTATTCCGTAATTTTTTTCTAAAAGCACAATAAGTTCCAATGCATCAATGGAATCCAAGCCCAAACCTTCTCCGAACAAAGGTTCGTCGGTTTCTATTTCGTCCGGTTCCATGTCTTCAAGATTCAATGCGTCAATAATTTGCTCTTTTAATTTCAGTATTAATTCTTCCATTTAGTTTATTTATGTAATTTATTTTCGTCGTGCAATATTAAAAATAAAATCTTATTTACGGTGTTCCGCAAGATAAAGTTCGGCATAATATTTTTTATCCGGATAATCGATATTTATTCTGCCTGTTATGCATGCTTCGGCTTTATGCGTATTAAATAAAATGTTTACGTAATCAAAAATGAATTTTTTATTGAAATCTTTTTCTATAAAAACAGTGTTTTCGCCTTTTATTTTATGTCTTATGCAAATTTCTCCGGTCATAATGTTAGCCAAAGTATATACAAAAACAGACGGACTCGGAAAATAGTTGTCTCTGTCGTCTATGGTTTTTTGATATTCGGCGTCTGTATTAAGCGAAGAACTTTCGTTTGATAGAATAACTGCAATGTCTTCGCTTTTATATTTTGATAAAATATTTGTGTCTTGTAATAATATTTCGGCGGCAATAAATCCTAATTTGCTTAAATCGTCCATTTTATAAAATTTAGGATATTTTATGCCGTAATGTTTATATGCCGATTTTACGAATGCGGCAAAATTCTCAGATTGTATTTCAAAATCTTTTGTATCGTTTATTGATATTTTGTTGCTTTCGATTATTATTTTTTTTGAAATTTTTATATCTGCAATATTTTCTTGTTTCGGTTTGTCAATTTCGGAATCTTTTTTTAATATAAGGGAGGCATTGCACCCTCCGAAACCGGATGCTGTTTTTAATGCCGATTTTATATCTGCTTTTTTGTATTCTTTTTGCACGTTTATTTTTCCGGATACACCGAGTTTTTCAAATCCTGCTGTTTTATAAATTTCGGAATTTTTAATTGCTTCGGTTGCAATAATTGTTTCGATAATTCCGGTTGCGCCGAATGTATGACCGATGTATCCTTTTGTCCCGCTGAGCGGAACATTTTGCAATCCGGAAAGTTCCAAAGCTTTGCTTTCGGTTTCGTCGTTATACGGCGTTGCCGTTCCGTGTCCGGATATAAAATCAATATCGGCGGAAGTCATTCCGCTTTCTTTTAAAGCATTTTTAATTGATAAAGCGAGTTCTTCTCCGGTTCTTGAAGGTCCTGATATATGATTTGCATCGTTGGAACTTGCTCCTCCGGCAATAATTATTCCCGATTTATCGGATAAAGATTTATCGGAAGTCAGAATTACCGTTGCGGCACCTTCGCCCGGTGTCATTCCTGTTCTGTTAATATCAAAAGGTTTGCACGGTGTTTCGCTTACGGCTTTAAATGCCGTAAATCCGGATAAAGTAAATTCGGACAAAATATCGGCACCCGCAACTGCGGCATGCTTGTATTTACCGGAATTTATAAGCCGTTGGGCGACAATAATTGCCAAAGTTCCGGATATGCAGGCATTCGATACGGTTATGATATCTTGTTTTTTACCGAAAAATTCCGATACGATTTTTGAAGATTTCCAAAGTTTAAGACGTTCAGGTTCGTATTTGTCTTTTTTGTTTTTTTCAAGCAAATCTATGTTGCCTTTTGTGGTGGAGAAAATCCATACGGTATCTTCCGATAAAATATTTACCGGCGAGTTTTCGGCGGCATCGTTAATCGAAACGATTAACATCTTTTCGTATTTCGTGTATTTTTTTTCGTTTTTCGTAATTTCGGAAAACTTTTTTTCGATTTTTCCGTAAGGAATAAGTGAAACAAAAGCCGGTTCGGGGCTTAATGTCGCATCTTCCGATAATTTAATACCGGAAATGTTTTTTCTTATATTGTTTATGTTTTCCGAAGTTGAAAAACCGAGAGAAGACAATATATTATGTGCCGATATGTATAACATTAATTTTGAGAAATTTCGGTTTGCAAAATTAAGTAAGTTCGTTAATTTATGAAATAATATTTAACTAATATTTTCGTTAAGGCAAGGAATTTGTATGATTTACTTTAGCAATTTGCTTGTATTTATAAAATTAAAACAGACATGAAATTATATTTTACGGCAATAATCTTATCATTAAGTATCGGTGTTTTTTCTCAAAAAAACATTAAAATGGTAATGATTAACGGCGGAACGTTTGAGATGGGCAGCAATAATAAAAAATTTAAAAACGAAACTCCCGAACATACAGTAAAACTTGATACGTTTTATATAGCACAATACGAAATAAGTTTTGACGATTACAGAGCTTTTTGTAAAGTTGCCGGTTTCAGCGACCCTTACGGCGAAAGCGGTTTTCCTGCAACTAACATAAGTTGGAGAAGAGCGGTTATGATGTGTAACTGGTTGAGCAGGAGAGACGGTTTTGATAAAGCATATAAAATAGTAAGAGACGAAAAAGCGGGAATTTTTGAAGTTACATGTGATTTTAATTCCAACGGTTACCGTTTGCCTACCGAAGCCGAATGGGAATATGCGGCAAAGGGGGGCGACAGGTCGAAAGGTTTTATGTTCAGCGGAAGCAACAGTCCGTATTCTGTAGCATGGTTCAGCGAGAACTATAAAGGAGAAGAGCATAAATCCGGTGAATTACTGCCGAACGAAGCCGGTATATACGATATGAGCGGAAATGTTGCCGAATGGTGCTGGGATATATACGACGAAACTTATTACAGGCATTCGGATTCCGTAAATCCTAAGGGCCCGGATACTGGAGATTACAGAGTGGTCAGAGGAGGAACAAGGCGTGATAAAATGGAGCACATAGTAATAACCAGAAGATCTTATCTGGAACCGGAAAAGAAAAATTTGTATATAGGTTTCAGACCGGTAAGGACAAAGTCTTATTGATTTTCGGATAAATTTCCGGTAATTGTTTGTTTTTTTGATTGGTATTCTAATTGCAAAACATTTATTTTTTCAATTTTTAAAAGAGTAAATAAAATTCCGTAAGGTTGCCGAATTATATTTCTTTATCAGAACTTAACGTAAAAGTGAGAGAAACGGTGGAAAACACCTTTTCCGACAGAGTGTATATTGCCGCCGAAATAAGCGAATTAAGAGAAAATCGCGGTCATGCATATCTCGAGCTTATGGAAAAAAACGAAGATGATACCGTAAAAGCTAAAGCGGGAGCGGTAATTTGGGCAAGGACTTACGGTATGCTTAAAAGTTATTTCGAATCGAATACCGGACGCCGATTGGAAGCCGGATTAAAAATTCTTGTCGCTGTTCGAGTTGTTTTTCACGAAGTTTACGGTTACAGACTTAATATTATCGACATAGACCCTTCTTATACGGTAGGAGAAATAGAACGTAAACGTATATTGATATTAAAACGTCTTGAGGAAGAGGGTGTTACGGAAATGAATAAAGAGCTTGATTTTCCTCTTGTTCCGCAACGAATAGCGGTTATATCTTCCGATACGGCTGCCGGCTTCGGTGATTTTAAAAACCAACTTGATAAAAGTCCTTTCAGGTTTGAAATAAAACTATTTAAAGCTGCCGTGCAGGGCGAAGAAACGGAAAAATCCGTAGTGGAAGCATTGGAAATGATTTTTAAGGAAGAAGATTCTTTTGATTTAGTCGTTATCATAAGAGGCGGAGGTTCCAAATCGGATTTAAGCTGGTTCGATTCGTATAAAATAGCCGTAAATATTGCACAATTTCCTTTGCCCGTTTTAACGGGAATAGGGCACGAACGCGATAAATCCGTAAGTGATGTTACTGCTTATGCTTCGTTAAATACTCCTACGGCAGTTGCAGAATTTTTAATCGATAAAATGACGGAATTTTATAACTTACTTGATAACTCTGCTGAATATTTTTATCGTTTGACCAAAGATATTTTATCTGATAATAAAGTATATTTATCCGATTTGAGTAATGATTTAAAATTTGCCGTAAACCGTATTGTATCGGAAAAAAAACGCGAAATAGATTTACTCGGCTCGGAATATATTCATAAAATAAAAGAATACGGTAACAATAACTTAAATTTATTATCGGAATATGCCGAGAAACTGAGAACTTCGATAAAATTGAAATTAAGAAACGAATTTACCGAAATCGAGATGTTAAAAGTAAAACTGAAAACCGAAGCATTTCGCATAATAAAAGACGAAAAGCATCACATAGAACTTGCCGAACAAAAAAATAAATTGTCAGACCCTTCGCATTTGCTTAAAGCCGGCTATTCTTATACCCTGAAAAACGGAAAACTTCTCAGGTCTGCCGAAGATGCAATTAACGGTGATTTTATAGAAACTGTTTTGTTTGACGGAAAAATACGTTCGGAAGTTAAAAATTAATTGTTATTTTTGAATTTTTTAATTGAATATGAATAAGCTGAGAGAATACCCGGTTATTGTCCGATTAACGTTTATACTGTTTTTTACTGTATTGGTTATTTATTCGTTGATACAGGCCAAACATTTTTTGTATCCTTTAGCCATATCGGTATTATTTTCGTATTTGCTTTATCCGGTAGCGTCATTTCTTGAGTACAAAGCAAGATTTCCTCGCGTTTTGGCTGTTTTAATATCGGTATTACTTTTTTTAATAATTACTGCCGGAGCATTTAATATTCTTATTAATCAGATTCAAAAGCTGATAGAAGACGAAACAGTTCAGCAGCATGCGGGCGATAATCTTAAATCGCTGCAGATGTTTGTTTACGAACATCTTAATGTTACTCCGGAGATGCAGACGGAATGGCTCAAAGAAAAAGCTGCAAGTTTTTTTGATGCTCAAGGAGAAGCCAAAACTTTGGTTATGAAGATTGTCGGAGCCGTAGAAGCTGTTTTGTTTATTCCTATATTTACGTTTTTTATGCTTTTTTTCAGAGACAGAGGCGAAAAGTTTATCCATAAACTTGCCGAAAGAAGGCATTCCGAATTAGCGGAAACATTAATAAAACAAATATCCAAAGTAACCATAAAATATGTTACCGGAGTAACCATAGTAGTTATGATTTTAGCGGTATCTCATTCGATTGCTTTAAAAATAATAGGAGTCCGGTATCCTCTTGTTTTGGGGCTTATTACTGCAAGTTTCTCGTTTATTCCGTATTTCGGAACCATAGTAAGCGGAATAGTTCCTGTGGCATTTACGCTTGTAGCTCAAGATAATCCTTATATTGCGTTGGCTGTTGCATTGTATTATATAACTATTTCGCTTATCGATCATAACATTCTTACTCCGAGTATAGTCGGCGGTAAAGTTCATTTAAACCCCTTTATTACGATTTTAAGTATAATAGTGGGAGCAACCGTATGGGGAATACCGGGAATGATTATTGTGGTACCGTCTATTGCGGTAGTTAAAATTATTTGCGATAATATAGATTCGTTGAAACCTTTCGGGTATATACTCGGTGTAGATAAAGGCGGATTAACCATAAAAAAAATAACCGATTTCTTTTTAAGAAAAGGAAAACAAAACTAAACTAAAAAACATTTATGTCTTTTGTAGTAATAATAGTTGTTCTTATAATAACGGTACTTTTTTCTTACGACTCAGCCCCATA
>JAADDR010000098.1 GCA_013153865.1 Chlorobiota bacterium
TAGCTCTTATAAGACCGTTTCCGTACACGGTAAACTGTTCTCCGTTATCATTTTTAAACTCTAAAAAAACATGAGCCGTTGAAACTCCGGTATTTATTTGAAATCTCGGACCTTGTCCCAATGAAGAACCGCCGCTTATTTTTATTGCTCCGTTGTTAAGTTGTAATTTTGTATCGGGATTGCTTATTCCGATACCTACATTACCGTTATCGTAATAAATATTATTTCCGTTTGTTTGCCAAGGTCCCGCATTCGTCAAGCCCGAACCGTCGCCTATAAATTTTACAGCGGTAAGCGTTCCGTCGCCGGAGAAGGTAAATTTCGTTTCAGGCTCAGGAATCGGCTGTTCCAAAGCTATATCAGAAGGATTATAGCTGATATATTTAAATTTCAGACTGTCATTATCGTTTTCAATATCCCATTTATATATGTTATTAGACGGAGGAACAGGTCCCGGGCCGGGAAGAGCTTTGATCTTCGATTTTCCGTTTCTGTTAGTCAAACGAATTACGGATTTATTAAATTGACCGCCTAAACTGCCGTTATAAAAAGAATAAATCTCCAGAGGTTCGGAAGGATTTTCCGTTCCTATGCCTACGTATCCGTTTTCTCTGTAAATGTTTCCTTCGGAATTTTCCTGCCAAAGATTGTTTATATCGGCTTCGGTAATATATCCGACATCGTTTGTCCACATGGATATGTTACCGGTTTTATTGCTCAGACTGTCTTGCGAGGCGGCGGTCAGGTAGCCGAAATCAGCATGGTTTCCCCAACCGAAAGCCGTATTCCAATTTGCCGTGTCGCTTTGTGTTATTCCTCCGGCAACGGAAGCGTTAAAATCGGAAATAAGCAGATAATCGGATAAATTGCCGGATTGTGTTACGATAAACCATGAAGATGTGTTTTCGTCGTAATAAGAAAGTGCATGAAGGTCGGTATCGAATACCAATAGTCCGTTTGCCGGCGAGATTATGTTATTTTTATCGGCTGTCGACATGCGAGGTATAAGAATACCGGCATCGGAAGCATTTATTTGCAGTATTGCCGAAAGTTTATTGATGTCCGCTTCGGGATTGACAACAAACCGTCCTGCCGAATCCATAATAAATTTAACGGATAATTCTTCACCGGAAGAATAATCGGAAGAAAATATTAAACTTTTATTTATATTTGAAATATCCCAAGAATACAAGATGCAAACAGAATTTTCCGATATACCGGTTTCCAATCTGAGCGACGAAGGGTCGGGATTCGAGGGGTCAGAACAATTACCCGCTATATGAAGTTTTTTTACGGGAGAAGTTGTTCCTATTCCTATATTTCCTCCGGTATGGTAAATATTCCCGGAGTATTCGCTTGAAGATGTTCCTATCGGCATCTGTGCGAAAAGGTTATTAAGAAAAAACATTAAAAAAACTGCAAAAACGGGCACAAATCTTGCAGGGGGGTAATTTAACAAGTGTTTTCATCATTTAATTAATTTAATATTTCAGGTGCTCAAATATAATAAATAATTATTTTTTTTACCAAAATATAAAATACTAAATGCGCAAGTTATTATTCAAAGCAGCCGAAATATCCGCTAATTATAAGAGTTTCACAAGAACACAATGCGGTTGTTTGTCCGCGGTTTAAGTTTACCGACGGACAAAGACGGTTTTATCGCGTTTTCCGGCGAAATAATTGTTTTTGTAGAAGTTTCATTTCCGGGAACGTTCTCTTGAGATACGGTAATCATTTTTTTACAAACTCAACCTCAAAAAGTTTAGGCCATTTTTTTCCGGTAACAAAAAGCCGTTTATTTTGTTCGTCATAAGCAATACCGTTAAGGACATCGGTATCATGCGTATAGTCGTTCATGGGCAAAATATGCGATAAATCTATATATGCCGCTACTCTTCCGGTTACAGGGTCAAATTTCACGATTTTATCGTATTGATATATGTTGGCATAAATATATCCGTCGATATATTCAAGTTCGTTAAGGTATTTAACGGGTTTTTTATTATCGTAAACCTCAAATGAAGATATAACCGAATAAGAACCGGGTTCAAGTATTTTAACTTCAGGTGAGCCGTCCGTCATAAAAAGTTTTTCGCCGTCGGTGCAAATCCCCCATCCTTCGCCTGAATAAGTAAATTCGTCGATTTGGTTAAATGTATTTAAATCGTAAACAAATCCTCTTCCGGCTTGCCAACTTATCTGAATTATTTTATTGTCGAATAATGTTATTCCTTCGCCGAAGACATCTTCCGGAACGGCAAAACTCCGAATAACTTCTCCTGTTTCCGGTTTTACTTTTCTTACGGTAGATTCGCCTTTAAGTCCGGTTGCTTCGTATAAATAACCGTTGTGATAAAAAAGTCCTTGAGTGTAGGCGTTTACGTCGTGTTTATATACTTTTTTGATTTTATAAGTATATTCTTCCGGAATAATATCCGAAAAAACGGTAATAAACAATTGTTTATTAAAGCGTTGGTTATTTCTGTCAAGTTCCGCTTTAATTATATTTCTGCCGGTATGTCCGTTTTCGGTATTCCAAATAAAAGTATTTGAATCTTTTGTAAGAACAGCAATATTTTTATCGTTAACAGAAAGCACAACGGTATCTTCGGATACGGTATCTTTAAGTTCGACGGTAATTTGTATTTTTTCGCCGAAAATATAATTATCTTTTTCGGGTTTACTTATTGTTATCGACAAAGGATTTTTTATATGCGTCAGGACTTCGTTTTTTACGTTTTTTTTATCCGTAGTATCTAAATCTTGTTCATTATTGCCGGATTTGCAACGGGTTAAAAGAAATATTGAAATAATAAGCGTAAAATAATAAAGTGTATTTTTAATCATTTTTAAATATTTATAATTTTTTTGGAGAGATATAAGTAATAAACTTACAATAATTCTCGCTCAGTTCGTTCCATGATCCTTCAAATTCCAGTATGCATACATTTGCGGTTTTCATGTCAAAATATTTACCTGACAAACGTTCCGTAAGCGAAGACCATGTAGGGTTATGCCCCACAATCATAACAATACCGGCATTATCGTCAATATTATTTAAAGTTTCAAGTATTTCTTTATAATATCCGAAGTAAAAACTTTCTTTCCATTCTATGTCTTTTCCGTATCCTGAAAATTCCGCAACTCCTTCGGCTGTTTTTTTAGCTCTTTCCGCGGGCGAAGATATAATTAAATCGGGGGTCAGACTCCTGTTTTTAATTTCTTTGCCGATTTTCACTACATCTCTTTTCCCTCTTTCGTTTAATGGTCTGTCAAAATCTCTCAATGAGCCGGAACCCCAATCCGATTTTCCGTGCCTCATAATAAGCAATCTTTTCATAAAACATCAAGGTTATTTAAGCAAAAATAAAAAGTTTTCCGTTATAACTAAGTATGTTTTTTATTTCTAAAGGAAAAAAATAATTTTGTTTATTTTTAAATTGAAATTTAAATCATGTTTAAATGAACGAAAAAAAACAGTTTTTATTCCTTACAAAAAAATAAAACTCTTACATGAGAAACAAACAAATAAATATTTTCTTCGAAAAATTGATTTTTCATATTGACAATAATGAATTTATAAAGCTCATAATCAGCAATAAGAAAGATAAGACATCAAGTCTTAAAAAAGTTACCGTAAATCCGGTTTTAATAAAAAAAGGATTTCGTTTATCTTTTGTTTATGCTTATGACACTAAAGAAATAACAAAAAATTTTACTGTTGAGGATGCTGTCGGCGAAACGGAAAATCTTTTAATAAACCATTTTCTGAATGCCGAACTGTTTACGCTAAACGAAATTATTCGTTTGTATTTATCAGAAAAAAATACTGCAAAATTAACAACAGCCGAGCCCGTTTTAAAACCGGTAATTAATTTGAATCATGACAGACAAAAGCAAAAACGCATAAAAACACAAGATAACTTATGGTTACAAAAACTCAGCATTACAAATTCGGAATTTGCAGTTAAGAAGAATATGTATGACAAATACCGGCAAATCAATAAATATATTGAGATAATAGAAACTAACATAATAAACAGAACCGCAAAAAAACATCTTTCGATTGTTGATGCCGGCAGCGGAAAAGGTTACCTGACTTTTGCTCTTTACGATTATTTTAAAAACAGCTTAAATCTCGACGTTAAAATAACCGGTATAGAGTCTCGAAAAGAACTTACAGATTTATGCAATAATATTGCCGATGATGTCGGATTTAAGGATTTAAAGTTTGAGCAGGGAAACATTATTGACACGGAAATAAAAAATACGGATATTTATATAGCTCTACATGCCTGCGATACGGCTACCGACGAAGCAATATATAAAGGAATACGGGCAGGTGCCGATTTTATTGCCGTTGCCCCGTGCTGCCAGAAACAAATCAGGAAACAGTTAAATCCGGAAAATGCATTGGCATCGCTTACCAAATACGGTATTCTTAAAGAGCGTCAAGCGGTTATTCTTACGGACGGTTTGCGCGCACTGCTGCTTGAATCGAAAGGATATAAAACCAAAGTATTTGAATTTATATCTACCGAACATACTCCGAAAAACATCATTATTATTGCCGAAAAATCAAAAAAGAAATCCGACGTAACCGAAATTTTAAAGAATATCGAAGAGATAAAAAATCTTTTCGGAATAAAATATCATTATTTGGAAACTTTGTTAAATCGTTTGGAATAATTTAAAGTTACAGTTCCGTAACACCGAATTCTAAAACCGCATAGGGTTTTGTTCCTGAAATTTCTTTAAATTTACGATACGCTTCGGGCACCAAATATTGCGGCAACAAATTTTCGTCATCGGCTTCATTCTCGGTATAAGGCCCGTAAATACTTACCCCGAGCCAATCTATATAATCATCTCCGGGATAATAATAAACAGGGTTATTCCAATCTTCGTCGGGGTCGCTGCTTACGTCAAAATGAAAAAACCATGTTATATTATCGGCTCCAGTTTCATTGCATATATCTATAATATGCCTGTATGCATCTCTGAATATTTCCGGACCGTCGGGATAGTCTGTATTACCGTATCCGCCGGTATTTCCTCCTCCGTAATAAATGCCGTTCCAAGAGAACCAACTTCCGTTCATCTCGGTACCGAATTCAACCGGCAAATTTATACCCGTATTTTTTGCTTCTTCCGCCCATGCAATCAACATTTCGTCATGCTTGCCGTCTATTATGTCTTTTAAATTCCAAATCGGGTCGGCTTGATTTTCTTCAAACTCGCTTCTGGGCATAAGTCTGATAAAAGGTACTCTTCCGGCATTTATTATTGCTGCAACATTTTCGGAAGGAAAAATTAAACTGTCTCCCCAATTATCGGAAAAATAAGCCCAGGATATTTCTTTTCCGGCAAGGTTCTCAAAATCAAAAATACGCTGCTCCGAAACACAATCTTCCTCTCCGCAAAAATCGGGAAATGCGGCAAAATATTTTTTTCCTTCGGATATTTGCAGTTTATTATTCTCGAATTTGCATTTACTTATATAACAATCTTTCGAAATCAACTTTTTAAAGGTATTTAAAGATTCTTCCGAAGAATTTATTTTAAAATAAGTATTGTCAAAATTTTCGTTCCAATAAGATACGGCATATATATCATCATATTCCTCAATTTCGTCAAAAAAATCCGTAAGCCACTCTGATTTGGTAATTGATGCATCATCATTATCGCATCCCGCAAAAAACAGTATAATAAAAAAGATTACGGCAGAAAAGATAATTATTTGTTTCATTAAATTTATATTATGAATTAATATACAAATCTATTAATTTAATACCGTTTTTTATTTTTTTATAAAAAAAAATTCGCATTGCGCCGCAGCGCAAAATACGATACGACGCAACCGAATTTATTTAATTTATTAACTTTTAAAAGGTTTTTAAGTGCAATTAAGCACAAACACAGAAAATTATCCTTTTATGTTTGCCGATAAAAACTCTCTGTTTAATCTTGCAATGTGAGCAATTGATATTCCTTTGGGGCATTCCATTTCGCAAGCTCCGGTATTCGAGCAGTTTCCGAAACCGAGTTCGTCCATTTTCGCAACCATATTTTTGGCTCTTCTGCTTGCTTCTATGCGTCCTTGCGGAAGCAATGCCAATTGAGATACTTTTGCGGCAACAAACAACATTGCCGAAGAGTTTTTGCAAGTTGCCACACAAGCGCCGCAACCGATACATGCGGCGGCATCCATTGCTTCGTCGGCATTTGCTTTGGGTATCGGTATTGCATTTGCATCGGGAACTCCTCCGGTAGAAACGGATACGAAACCTCCTGCCTGCATTATTTTTTCGTAAGCGGTGCGGTCAACCATTAAATCTTTAATAACAGGAAAACTTCCTACTCTCCAAGGTTCTACCGTAATTGTTTCTCCGTCGCTGAATTTTCGCATGTGAAGCTGACATGTTGTAACAAGACTGTCCGGACCGTGAGCTCTGCCGTTAATAAATAAACTGCACATTCCGCAAATACCTTCCCGGCAATCGTGGTCGTAAGCTACGGGTTCTTTGCCTTCGCTTACAAGTTTTTCGTTAAGAACGTCTATCATTTCGAGAAAAGAACTGTCAACAGAGATATTTTCGAGTTCGTAAGTTTCGAAACCGCCTTTTGATTTAGCGTCTTTTTGCCGCCAAACTCTGAGTTTTATATTGATTGTTTTATGAGCCATAATTCTGAATTTTAAAATTTTAAACCGTTTTTACTTGTTATGCCGTTTTGTAATTACGGGTTTTGACTTCTATTTCTTCGTATTTTAAAGGTTCTTTGTTCAGTTCGGGTTCTTTATCGTCGCCTTTATATTCCCAAGCGGCAACATACATATATTCGTCGTCGCGTCTTTTGGCTTCTCCGTCTTCCGTAACATATTCCGTTCTGAAATGACCTCCGCAAGATTCGTTTCTGTTTAAAGCATCGTATGCCATAAGTTCTCCGAGTTCAAGAAAATCGGCAACTCTGTTTGCTTTTTCGAGTTCCGGATTTATGGTATCGGTATTACCGGGGATATAGACATCTTTCCAAAATTCTTCTCTTATTTCTCTTATTTCTTTTACGGCTTCTTCGAGCCCTTCTTTGTTTCTTGCCATTCCCACTTTATTCCACATAACTTTACCGAGTCGTTTATGGAAAGAATCAACGGATTGTTTTCCTTTTATATTCATCAATTTATTAATTCTTTCTTTTACTTCGTCTTCTGTTTCTTTAAATTCTTTAACATCCGCCGGATTCATTCTCGGAGTATCAAATTCGTAAGCCAAATAATTTTGGATGGTATAAGGCAAAACAAAATATCCGTCAGCCAATCCTTGCATAAGAGCCGAAGCTCCGAGTCTGTTTGCTCCGTGATCGGAAAAATTGGCTTCGCCGATAACGAATAATCCCGGAACGGTTGTCTGTAATTCGTAATCTACCCAAATACCGCCCATTGTATAATGAATTGCGGGAAATATTTTCATCGGGACTTCGTAAGGGTTATCATCGGTTATTTTTTCGTACATTTGGAAAAGATTTCCGTAGCGAGCTTCAATTACGTCTTTGCCGAGTCTTTGTATCGCATATTTAAAATCAAGGAAAACACCTTCTTTTGTGGCATTATTTTCAATACCGTATCCGGCATCGGTTCTTTCTTTTGCCGCTCTTGCCGCAACATCACGCGGAACCAGGTTACCGAAAGCGGGATAACGTCTTTCGAGATAAAAATCTCTGTCTTCGTCGGGAATGTCCGCCGCCGTTTTTTTGCCGAGACGTATTGCTTCGGCATCTTCTTTTTTCTTAGGCACCCAAATACGACCGTCGTTTCTTAAACTTTCGGACATTAAAGTCAGCTTGGATTGAAAATCTCCGTGTTGAGGGATAGCTGTAGGGTGAATTTGCACAAAAGACGGATTTGCAAAAAACGCACCTTTTTTATACGCTTTCCAAGCGGCACTTCCGTTACTTCCCATTGCGTTTGTGGAAAGGAAAAATACGTTTCCGTAACCTCCGGTAGCCAATACTACGGCATGTCCGAAATGACTTTCAATTTCTCCGGTAACAAGATTTCTGGTAACAATTCCTCGTGCTTTCCCGTCAATTTTCACAATATCCATAAGTTCGGTTCGCGGGTGCATCTCAACGTTTCCGAGACCTATTTGCCGTGACAGTGCGCTGTATGCACCGAGCAGAAGTTGTTGTCCGGTTTGTCCGCGTGCGTAAAATGTTCTGGAAACCAACGCACCTCCGAAAGAACGGTTATCAAGATAACCGGCATAATCTCTCGCAAACGGAACACCTTGCGCAACAGCTTGGTCTATAATTGCATTACTTACTTCCGCCAAGCGATATACATTTGCTTCTCTTGCTCTGTAATCGCCTCCTTTTATGGTATCGTAGAAAAGTCTGTAAACCGTATCACCGTCGTTAGGATAATTTTTTGCTGCATTTATCCCTCCTTGTGCGGCAATACTGTGTGCTCTTCGCGGGCTGTCCTGGTAGCAAAAAGATTTAACTTTAAATCCCATTTCAGCCAAACTTGCGGCGGCAGCACCGCCTGCCAAACCTGTTCCGACAACGATAACATCAATTTTTCTTTTGTTTGCCGGATTTACTAAATTTTGATGAGCTTTAAAATTGCTCCATTTATCTTTGAGTTTTCCTTCCGGAATTTTTGAATCTAATTTTGTCATAATTCTTAGAATTTTATTCTGAATGAATTGTATTACTTAATGAATAAAAAATAAATCGGAATTATCGAGAACCCGACTGCTATAATAATTGCATAAACATCTCCTATAAGCGTCAGTCTTTTTCTCCATTTTATATTACTCCATCCTATAGTCTGAAATGCCGACCAAAATGCATGGTGTAAGTGCATTCCCAAAGCAATAAAACCGATTATGTAAATTGCCGAATACACATATGCCAAAGTTCCTCCGTTAATAAACAATCCCGCAACCAACGAGTAAGCATCTTCCATTTCTACACCGTTAACAACGGTTGTTTCGGGTTCGCCGAATTTTAAAACCCAAAAGAAATTAATAAGATGTATGATTAAAAACGCCAGCACAAATAAACCCAGCCATATCATATTTCTCGAAGCCCAAGTGCTCGCATCTTTTTGGTTTACTTTAGCATAATTTACGGGACGTGATTTCCAGTTATGAAACTGCACGATCAAACTGTAAATAATGTGCAATGCAAAACCGAGAGCCAAAAGAGGCTGCATAATTTGTATAAGAGGATTTGTTCCCATAAAATGTGCCGAGATATTAAAGGCATCACTTCCTCCGAGCAAAAATAAGTTTGCGGTTAAATGAACCAACAAAAATACTATTAAAAATAACCCGGAGATACTCATAATAAGTTTTTTCCCGATAGATGAACTGATAAAATTACTCATAGAACCTAAATTTATTTTAAATTTTAAACTACTTTTGTGAAAACACACAAAAATATAGATATTTACATCTTATAAAAATGTTGCTTAACAGTTTCACGATTATTTAAAAACATTCTTAATAAGCCGAAAAAATGAGATACAATACAATAAAAAATTCATTGTTTAAAAAAAACAGAAAAAAACTTACCGGACTTCTTAAAAATGAAAGTGTCGCAATTATTAATCCGAATGACGAAATGCCGAGAAACGGCGATCAAACATTCCGGTTCAGACAAAGTTCGGATTTTTTTTATCTTACGGGAATCGAACAGGAAAAATCCGTTTTAATAATAAGCAAAGGATACAAAAAAGATTTTGAAGAAATTTTATTTATACTGAAACCGGATAAAAAACTTGAAATTTGGGAAGGTCATAAACTTACAGTCGAAGAAGCAAAAAAAATATCGGGAATTAAAAACGTAAAATACCTTTTCGAGTTCGAAAGTATTTTGAGAGAACTTATACTTGCATCGGAATATATTTATCTGAATACCAACGAGAATATAAAATTCGAAACTCCGGTAACGGGCACCGGCGCACGCTTTCTCGAAAATTTGAAAAAGAAATATCCGTTGCACAAATACGAAAGACTTGCTCCGTTACTTACGGAACTTCGTTTACGAAAAGAACCGGAAGAAATCGAAATGATGCAAAAAGCATGCGATATAACAACCAAAGCATTTCACAAAGTCTTGAAATTCGTAAAACCGGGCGTTAAAGAATATGAAATAGAAGCCGAAATAACGGCGGAATTTATTCGCAACGGTGCCGGCGGACATGCCTACCAACCCATTATAGCATCAGGAAAAGATAATTGCGTATTACATTATGTTTCAAACGACAAAATATGCAAAGACGGTGATTTGGTGTTAATGGATTTCGGTGCGGAATACGGAAATTACGCTGCCGATACTACGCGAACTATTCCGGTAAACGGCAAATTTACCGACAGGCAAAAAGAAGTTTACAATGCCGTTCTGCGCGTAATGAAAAAAGCGACAAAACTGCTTAAACCCGGCAATACGATAAACAAAGTAAACGAAGAAGTTAACCGAATGATTGAAAAAGAGCTTGTAAACTTGGGACTTGCAAAACAAAACGAGATTAAAGACAAAGAAAAAAGAGATACGGTACGAATGAAATATTTTATGCACGGCAATTCGCATTTTATGGGATTGGACGTGCACGACGTCGGAAGTAAAGATACCGTATTCGAACCGGGTATGGTGCTTAGTTGCGAACCCGGAATTTATATCGAAAACGAAGGTTTCGGCATCCGGCTTGAAAACGATATTTTAATTACCGAAAACGGACAAACAGACCTGCTTGCCGACGAACCTGTTGAAATTGAAGATATTGAACGACTAATGAATGAGTAAAAAAGGAGAAAGTTGAAAGGAGAAAGTGTTCGGTATTAAATAAAAACATCGTTCGGTATTTCCGGAATTAAATTTCGTTTTGCGGCTTCGGCATATAAAGTTTTTATTGCATCTCTGCCTTCCTGTCCTAAATCAAGCGAAAATTTGTTAACATACAAATCAATGTGTTTTTTCATTACTTCGGCATCCATTTCTTGAGCATATTGCCGTATGTAATCCAAACTTGATTGCGGATTTTCATATGCATATTCAATACTTCTTTTTATAATATTGCTGATTTTCAATTGTAAATCTTTCGGATGCCTGCGGTTTATAA
>JAADDR010000154.1 GCA_013153865.1 Chlorobiota bacterium
AAAATATCTTTTTTTATAATTTTTTCTTTAATTATTTTTAAAAATATACCGACAAACAAAAGGAAATATAAATAATAAATATAATTTCACGTCTTAAAACTAAAACCGCAAATGCTGAATGATTTTTTATATAACGAAATTACAAACAAACTTAATTTCGATGCATCCGAAGAGCAAAAGAAAATTTTAAAAAAACTCTCGAACTTCGTTTTATCCGTCAACGAACAAAACGAAATATTCCTGCTTAAAGGATATGCCGGAACCGGCAAAACAAGCATAATTGCGGCACTGGTAAAAACTCTGAAAAAACACAATATCAAAACCGTTCTTTTGGCTCCTACGGGAAGAGCGGCAAAAGTCTTAAGCAAATATGCAAAAAAAGACGCTTTTACAATTCACAAAAAAATATACAGACAACAATCTTCATCCGACGGATTCGGGAAATTCGTGCTCGACGTAAACCTGCACAAAGAAACAATATTTATAGTCGATGAAGCATCAATGATATCAAACAAAACATACGAAAACGTAAACTTCGGCTCGGGAAAACTTCTCGACGACCTGACAGAATATGTTTACAGCGGAAATAAATGCAAACTTATTCTCATCGGAGATACAGCACAACTCCCTCCGGTAAAACTCGACATAAGCCCAGCTCTCGACAAAAATTTCCTTAAAAGTTGCGGATATAACGTAATAGAAGAAGAAATGACCGAAGTGGCAAGACAAAAAAAAGATTCCGGAATACTATACAATGCAGACAAAATCAGAAAAACACTTACCGAAACAAAAAATACGCAAAAAATAAAAATCGAAAAATTCCCCAAAATAAAAACTTCGGGATTTAACGACATCAAACACATAAACGGCAAAGACGTAATAGAAGAAATATCCGACGCATACGACAAATACTCCGAACAAGAAACCGTAATAATATGCCGGTCAAACAAAAGAGCGAACCGCTACAACCAAGGAATACGCGCAAATGTCCATTATAAAGAAGACGAAATTACGGCAGGAGATATAATTATGACGGTCAAAAACAATTACTTTTGGGCGGAAGATTATGAAGAAATAGACTTTATAGCAAACGGAGACACGGCGGAAATAATCGGAATATCAAACTACACCGAAAAATACGGATACAGATTTGCCGATGCGGTTCTAAAATTTTTCGACTATAAAAATGTTGAAATAAAAGCAAAAATTCTTCTAAACACACTTACGTCAGACACAGCATCACTCTCTTACGAAGAAAATAAAGAACTTTACAAAAAAATAGAAGAAGAATACCTTAACATTAAAAGCAAAAAAAACAGATTCAAGAAAATAAGAAAAAATCCGTATTTTAATGCCCTGCAAATTAAATTCGCATATGCGGTAACATGCCACAAAGCACAAGGCGGACAATGGAAAAAAGTATTCGTAGATCAAGGTTGGATAACAGACAATATGATAAACAAAGAATATCTGAGATGGTTATATACCGCTTTTACGCGAGCCGAAAAAGAACTTACTTTAATTAATTTCAGCAAATACTTTTTTGAAGAAAACGAAATATTCTACTGAAACATAACTTCGTAAAATATTACAAAAAACACAAAACAATCACAATTTAAACTTCAAAAAAAGAAAACTTAAAAAACTTAAGACTTTTTTACTACTTTTACACGGTTGTTTTTTAATTTATTCCGATAAATGAAGGCAAAAAATATTATTATCGTAACCGTATTTATGCTTGCCGCATTGTTTTCGAATGCTCAAATTCCGGACAAAGAAGCAATTAACAATCTGATAGAAGACATTGCCGAATCATCGGATGAAGAACTCGATTACACTCAACTTTACGAAGACCTTTATTATTACGCTCAAAATCCGCTAAACCTTAATACCGCAACACGCGAAGACCTCGAAAAAATACAATTCCTTAACGATTTCCAAATCGAAGACATACTCGAATACAGACGAACGGCGGGAGAAATGAAAACAATATACGAACTTCAAATGCTCGAAAGTTTCTCTGCCGAAGACATACGAAACATATTGCCCTTTGTTACCGTTGCTCCCGAAAGCAAACAAAGCATCCCCGAAATTAAAGACATTCTGCATTACGGAAAAAACACCCTGTTCCTGAGAACTCAATTCCTTTTGCAACAACAAAAAGGATATACCGATGAAGTTGATATCGACAAACAATATCTCGGCAACAGATTAAAATACTACACACGATACCAATTTCAATACAAACAAAAATTAAAATTCGGATTTACCGCCGAAAAAGACCCCGGAGAAGCATTCTTCGGAACTTACGAAAAACAAGGTTTCGACTACTACTCCGCACATTTCGAAGCAAAAAACATCGGAAAATTTAAAGTTATAACACTCGGAGACTACCAAGTACGTTTCGGACAAGGACTTATTGCTTGGACAGGACTTACGCAAGGAAAATCATCATACGTAATGTCGATAAAGAAAAAATACGACGGACTCAGAAAATACTCATCCACCGACGAAAACAAATTTATGAGAGGAGCCGGAGCAACCGTAAAATTGGGAGAAACGGAAATAACCGGATTTACTTCTTTTAAATACATAGACGGAAACATCGACCTTACCGACACAACCGATACCGAAACGGAAATTGAAAGCATTACTTCTTTTCAAACAACCGGCTTACACCGAAGCATTTCCGAATTGCAAGACAAACATTCCGTATCCGAATTTATTTACGGAGGCAACGTAAATTGGAGACACAAATCATTCCGTATCGGAGCATCATTTATTCAATACTTTTTCGGCAGCGAACTGAATAAAGACATAAGACCTTACAACATGTTCGATTTCAGAGGCGACAACGGACTAAACGCAAGCATCGACTATCAATATTCTTTCAAAAACTTTTATTTCTTCGGAGAGGAAGCTATAGACAAAAACGGTGCCGCCGCATTTTTAAACTCCGTTCAGGTAAAACTTGCGCCGCAATTCTCCCTTGCGCTTTTACACCGCAACTACGCAAAAAATTATACGGCATATTACGCCGCCGGATTCGGAGAACAATCAAAAACAAGCAACGAAAAAGGAATGTATTTCGGAACCGAAATGCACCCGGTTCGCAAACTTACGGTATCGGCATATTTTGACGCATATTCTTTCCCGTGGCTGAAATTCGGAACATACGCACCCTCCGAAGGCGTTGATATTTTCACACAGGCAAATTACGACTTTAACAGATACATTAACGCATACATAAGATACAAACAAGAAACAAAATACCGAAACTCATCTTACGATTATACCGGAGCAGTGCCCGTTATCCCTGCCGAAAAAAAACAACTTCGTTTTCACATAAACTACCGGCTCTCGAAAAACCTTATACTCAAAAACAGAATTGAATATGCACAATACGAAACTCCGGAAACAGAAACCGAAAACGGGTGGATGATTTTTCAAGACATAAATTACATGCTCCCTGCTTTCCCCCTGAAAATAAATGCTCGCATAGCATTTTTTGATGCTTCGTATAATGCGCGAATATATGCATACGAAAACGATATTCTTTACGGATACTCGATTCCCGCATACAGCGGACAAGGCATAAGAACCTATCTTACACTAAAATACACGGTTATTAAAGACTTTATCGATATTTGGCTGAGATTCGCAAACTTTGCATATGCCGACCGCGACGTAATAGGTTCCGGTTACGACGAAATTCAAGGCAGTAACAAATCGGAAGTTAAATTTCAAATAAGATTTAAATTTTAATTATTAACTCAATAACAGATTTTCCGCAAATCAAATTATTTCTCGGTTGCCCGAACAACATAAAATACACGGCAAAACTTTTTTTATACAAATCAAATTAAAACACTCGTCAGGCATTCCAAAACATTAAAACAATATTTTTTTAAATTTAAATCAAAAAACAAATACAAACAACAAAATTAATTTGTAAATTTCGAGTAAATATTTCTCAAATTATAAAAAAATAGATCATGGAAAACGGCAAACTGAAAACCTTCCTTAAAAAAACGGAACTTTTTCAAAGTCTTGAAGACTCGGAATTACAAGAAATAATATCCGTAATAAACAAAAAAACATACAAAAAAGACGAAATACTCTTTGAAGAAAATTTTGAACGAAAAAACATATACATAATAAAATCCGGAGAAGTAGAACTTTTTAAAAGAAGTGCATTCGGAGCAATTACGCATATTACGCAATTTCAAAAATACGACTTTATAGGAGAAGGCGCCGTTGTGGACGATTCGCCGCATTCAACATCGGCAAAAGCTCTTTGCAAATCCGAAATTTACGTAATACGTGCAAACGATTTAAAAAAACTTTTAAGCAAAAACGGCAGTTTGGCAATAAAAATATTTACGGAAATATCTCAAATTATATCCAGAAGAATGAGCCATGCGGCTACGCGACTGATAAACGTGGGAGCACAATACGTATCCGGTCGTTCGCGCAAAGAACACGACCTGTTGGGATACCGCAACGTGCCCGACGAATTTTATTACGGAATACAAACCCTTAGAGCAAGAGAAAACTTTAACATTTCCGGAATTAACATAAGTTTCTTTCCTTCGATAATAGAAGCATTTGCGGCAGTAAAAAAAGCTGCGGCTTTAGCAAACAACGAACTCGGGCTGCTGCCAGACAATCTTAAAGACGCAATAGTTTTTGCATGCGACGAACTTTTAAAAGGCAAACACCGGAAACAATTTGTAGTTGACATGATACAGGGAGGTGCCGGCACATCATCGAACATGAACGCTAACGAAGTAATTGCAAATTTGGCTCTTGAATATATGGGCAAAGAAAAAGGTCAATACGAATACTGCCACCCGAATAATCATGTAAATCTTTCGCAATCTACAAACGACAGCTATCCTACGGCAGTAAAAATTGCCCTGAAAAAAAGCAGTATCCCCCTTATAAAAGAACTTGAACTGCTGGTTAAGGCATTCAAAGAAAAAGGCCGGGAATTTAAAAACATTCTGAAAATGGGACGCACGCAACTGCAAGATGCAGTTCCGATGACACTCGGGCAGGAATTTGACGCATACGCCGTAACTCTGGAAGAAGAAATAGAAAGAATAAACCAAAACGCCGACTTAATGCTCAAAGTCAATATGGGCGCAACGGCAATAGGAACAGGTATAAACTCCGACCCGCGATACAGCAAAATCGTAATAAAATACTTACGAAAAATAACGGGGCTGGATATCTCGCTCGCCGAAAACCTCGTAGAAGCAACACAAGATACGGGCTCTTTCGTAATGTTTTCGTCGGCATTAAAAAGACTTTCCGTAAAATTATCTAAAATTATGAACGATTTACGGCTGCTCTCATCCGGACCGCGCGCAGGATTAAACGAAATAAATCTGCCTGCCGTTCAACCCGGCTCGTCAATAATGCCCGGAAAAGTAAATCCGGTAATACCGGAAGTCGTTAATCAGGTAGCGTTTAAAGTTATAGGAAACGATCTTACCGTTACAATGGCTGCGGAAGCCGGGCAATTAGAACTTAATGTCTTCGAACCGGTTATAGTGCAAAGTTTATTCGAGTCAATAGAAATGCTTAAAAACGCAATGACGATACTCCGGCACAAAACAATAAAAGGTATTACGGCAAACAAAGAACGGCTGGAAGAAATGGTAAAAAACAGTATCGGAATAGTAACCGCTCTTAATCCGGTTATAGGATACGAAAACAGCAGTAACATAGCAAAAGAAGCTCTCGAAACGGGCAAAAGCGTTTACGACTTAACTCTCGAAAAAGGTTTACTTACAGAAAAAGAACTGAAAGAAATATTATCGCCCGAAAACATGATAAAACCTCATAAAATGAAATAACTGTTTTTTTACTTAATATTCTTTTTCATAAACTCGTCGGAATCGTAACTGCTGTCAAATTCGGGATTTGCATAATATTTTCCCGTCTTGTAATCAAAATATCCTTTAACGAACTTAGGATGCAAAGTATAAACTTTTTCGCCGGATTCATTTTCCGAAATATCGGGAAGCGTAAGAAATTCTTCGGCTTTAAGAGGTTGCGACATATCTTCGTCCGATAAATCAAGATATTTTTTATAAACAGATTCCGCAATGCGAATTACAACCACGTAGCGTCCGAAAGGTTTACGAATTATGTGATTATAATTCAAATCAACCAAATCATTACGCACTTTACCGGTAGTTTTGTCAAAAACAGTAAACATAAACCCTTTTTCGATAATATTGCGGGCAAAAGATTCTTCTTGAGTATAATGCAAAAAAATAAAATCTTTGTCGCTCCCTCCGAAAATAAAATCTTGTATATCCGGATTTAAAAAATAATCGCTCTCCGGCGAATACAATTCCGTTTCTCCTATATAACTCAAAAATTTACCTGTAATAAAATCCAATTTCGTAAAATCGCCCTCCGCCTCAAAAACTTTTCCTTCGGCTTTTATCTCATAATAGTTATAATCGGAAATTCTTCGTTTTTCGTTCACACCTTCGTTACATTCATAATCCGTACCCGACAGATCAATCTTTACGCACCATGCATAATCGGGCAAATTCCTAATGTTAACGCTTACTTTTGCCTTATGATTTTCCGTAACGTGCTTAGAATACCACTTCTCAAAACGTTTTAAATTATCCATCTTTTATTTTATAATCCGAGTAAGAATTTTATCGTATCGACATTATCGGCATAATCCCAAAGCCGGGGTTTCTGGCTTTCGCCGAAATTTACCGTATCTTCGACAAAGCTTTCTTTTGAAACGATACATTGTATCATTTCATTGTCGGTTTGCAAACGTTTTTTTACCGTTTCCGGATTTGAATAATACTCGTAATAAACAACCGAAACCGGCGAAGCATATCCTGTGTCTTCTTTCATAAGCATAATGCCGTTATCTTTAAATTCGATTTTGTTCATCATGTAAATCGCCCTGTTGTAATCGTAATTATTGGCATATTTGTTATGATTTATTACGTTTTTATGCTTTAAAGAATTTCTGAAAATATTGTCGAGTTCGTAGCCGTCGGGCAAAAAAAGTTTCGACACGCTGCGACACCCCAATCCGAAATACAAAAAAATATCATCAGCCAAAAGTTGCAAATCCTCGTCTGTTTCGTTACCGGTAAGCACCGCCGCCGAGTTCCTGTTCTTGCGAATAATATGCGGATATTTTCCGAAATAATATTCGAAATAACGTGCCGAGTTGTTGCTGCCCGTTGCAATAACCGCATCGAAATCTTCAAGTTTACCTTCGGTAATTTTTATAAAATTCTCAAATTCCGGTTCCGCATCAATAAGCATTTTTATTACGGCGGGCATCAACTTATCGTCTTTCGACGAAAGTTTACCGACAAATATGTTTCCGCTTATCAAGACCGACAAAAAATCGTGAAACCCTACCAAAGGAATGTTTCCGGCTGTAATAACCCCTACCCTTTTTACATCTTTTTTATCTTGCAATTCGGGATACATTGCCGTCCATTTTTCCAAGTTTTCTTTTCTCAGCGAAGATGCGATCTCCGATAAGGCGTAATCGATGTTATCGGGCGTAAACCACGGATTATGAACACCTTGTTTTAACTTGTCTTTATTTTTTTCAAGTAATTTTCCGAGCTTCTCGAATGCGTTTATGCGTTGCGGTAAATTCATACTTTTTTTTGCAAAATAATTAATTTCTTACGACAAAACAAATTTCGAAATATCGTAAAATAACTTTCGGTAATAAATAATTTACGACGTAAGATTTTCATTCAACGCCCCGTAAATCCTCTTTATCATACCGCTTAACTTAAAAATACCTTCGGTGAGGTTAAAATCGATTGCGGCAAGAAGTTCGTTTTTCAGTTCGGGATAAATTTTCGTAAATTCAAATAAAAGTATCAGACAATTATACTTTACGGCAACTTTCTCGTTAGAAAACATATAATCGAAACAAACATCAATCAAACCGGCACGGTTATTTTCTTCGATATTTTCGGCATATTTCGACAAAATATAGGCAAAAGCGCGTTTTTGCCCGTCGGTTTTAAATTTCCGGAATTTTTCCGCCGTAATATTCACGTAAGGCAAGAACAAACCGGGATATTTTTCGCATACCGATACAATTACGCGCGAAGCACGCATATTAAGAGGCGATTTTTCAGCCGAAGCGAAATTTAAAACTTCTTTGAAATACTCCGGATTATTTCCGACCGTTTCCGCCGCAATGTCAATTGTTAATTTCGAACTGTCGAATAATATTTTTTTAAAATCGGGTTTCATCGACTTAAAATTTAACGACAAAATTCTGTTTCGATAATTCTTTTCCGAAAAAAACAAATCCCGAAAAAAACAAATCGACCGTAAGACGCACTTTTTCGTTTGCTTTTATTTCTTCCCATGCTTCTTCCATTTCCTTGCTCCAACGAATATCGTCGAAATAAAAAATCGTATCCTTACCGGTTTTTTCGAGACATCGGTAAAAATAATCAAGCGTAGCTTGTTTCCGGTGATTACCGTCGAAAAACACAAAATCGAGTTGCTTGATGTTATTAAGCAATTCGGGAAGTTTTTCGTCGATATTTCCTACAATTTGCGTAATATTTTCCGCTCCGAGCCGCTTAAAATTTTGTGCGGCTATTTTTGCCGTTTCCGGGCAACCTTCAATCGTGTAAACAGTTGCTTTTTTATCCGGCAATGCCATATACAAAGTTCCCAGACCAAGTGAAGTTCCGAGTTCCAAAATTGTTTTCGGTTTGTAATATTCAATTGTGCGAAAAAGCATTTCTCCGTATTTTTCGCTTATTGCGGAATATTTTACCGTATCTTTTATCTTTCGCCTGTCGGATTTCATTACTCGCGACCCCGAACCGAAATCTTTTACCTTAATTTTTTCTTTACTGTCGAGCATATCGTAACGCAATTCGGCAATATCGTCATAAGCATAAAAATAGCGTTCTCCGTAAAGCACCTCGCTTACAAAACGATACAAAAACGGCGAGTGAATACCGAAACCTTTTTTGTGTTTCGCAAATAATTTGTATTTTATGTATTTACCGGCAAATATTATTTTTTCAACTTTCACCTTACAACTTTATACTTTTAACTTTATACTTTTCCCTTTTCAACTTTCAACTTTACTTATAATCTCCCATAACTTTTCCGCCGTTTTATCCCAACTGAAAAGTTCTTTTCTTATTCGTCCTTTCTCAATCAAGTTTTTTCGCAAATCATCATTTTCTATAATTTTCAGCATTGCATTTTTAATATCTTCAACGTCAAACGGATTGACAAACAAAGCGGCATCTCCCGCAACTTCCGGCAAAGAGCTTGTATTTGAAGATATTACCGGCACATCGCAATTCATTGCTTCAAGCAAAGGTATGCCGAAACCCTCGAAAACAGGCACAAAAGTCATTGCAAATGCCGATGCAAGAGCAAAATGTAATTCTTTCGGAGCTAATCTTCCGGTAAAAATAATATCATCTTTAAAAGCCGACTTCAAATAAGTTTTTTCTATTTCGCCGGTCATAAACATTTTTTCTCCTACAATCAACAGTTTAAAATCCGAACCGCTTGCCTTTTTAAATCTCTCGAATGCCTTGAAAAGTCTTGCAATGTTTTTTCGCGGATGCAATGTGCCTATAAAAATAAAATAATCTTTCCCCGAAGATATTTTTTCTTTGGTAAGTTTTTTTTCGTTTTCGGATACGGGTTTAAAAATTTCGTTGCAACCGTTATGCACAACTTCCGTCTTTGCATAAGAAATGTTAAAATTATTTATAATGTCTTGTCTCGAAAATTCAGAAACAGTAACAAGTTTCTCGGCTTTTCGGGCAAATTTCGGAAAGAAATAATTGTAATATTTTCGGCTGAAAAAAGGCAAATCTTGCGGACGATGAACAAAATTTATATCGTGTATTACGGCAATTTGTTTTACCGGAGACGACAAGGATAAATATCCGTCGGGCGAGAAAAACAAATCGGCATTAATTTTTTTTAATGTTTTTTTAACCGAAATTTCGAACCATAAATACCAAAGAAAGGGATGCCGTGCCGGAGGATTAAGAACAAGAGGAGTTATATTGTCCGAAAAAATAAAGTCGGAAGAATACGGACGGTCGAACAAGAAAAAAAACTCGTGTTCCGAATGATTTTTTGTCATTCGTTTCAGAGTTTCAAAAGTAAACCAACCCGTTCCGTCGAGTTTATTTTTGATAAGCAAACGCGTATTAACGGCAATTCTCATTTTTAGCCTCAAAAATAACAACAGCCGGCAAATAATTACTAATTTTGTTAACTATTTTAAAAAACTGTTTTACGTTTTGCGAAAAAAATTCATTACAAACCTGCTTTTTTTGGTTACTCTTAACCTGCTCATCAAACCTTTTTGGATTTTCGGAATTGATATGCAGGTACAAAACACGGTCGGTTCCGCAGAATACGGTTTTTATTTTGCTCTTTTTAATTTCTCGCTTCTTTTCAATATCTTTTTAGATCTCGGAATAACAAATTTTAACAACAGAAATATTGCCCGGCATCACCAACTTTTAAGCAAACATTTTTCGAATATTATCGGCCTTAAATTTTTGCTCGGAATACTTTATTTTTTAATAATAATTGCAGGTGCCTTAATTGTAGGATATAACGAAAGACAAATAAAATTCCTTTTTATTCTTGCCGGAAATCAATTTTTGCTTTCGCTGATTATGTATTTCCGCTCAAATATTTCCGGCTTGCAACTTTTTAAAATCGACAGCATACTTTCCGTACTCGACAGATTATTAATGATTATTTTTGTAGGTTTTTTACTTATAAATTTCCGAAAAACTTTTAAAATCGAATGGCTTATTTATTCACAATCGGCAGCATATATACTCACATCGTCCGTTGCGTTCTTAATTGTAAAATCAAAATCAACAGGTCTGAAATTTAACATTAACCTGAATTTTTTTCTTGTTATTCTTAAAAAAAGTTATCCTTACGCTCTGCTTGTTTTATTAATGACCTCATATACGCGAATTGATTCCGTAATGATAGAAAGAATGTTGCCCGACGGCGATACGCAAGCCGGAATTTATGCCCACGGATACAGAATTTTAGATGCAAGTTCGCAATATGCCTTACTTTTTGCAACACTCCTGCTGCCTATGTTTGCCAAAATGCTGGCAAAAAAGGAAAATACGGAACAACTTGTCAAAGTATCTTTTTTATTGCTTGTAATTCCGGCTGTTATAATTGCCGTTAATTTTTCTTTTTTCAGAAATGACATTATGTACGTCCTTTATAACGACCATATTAAAGACTCTGCAAAAGTTTTCGAAGTACTTATTCTCGGATTTATACCGATTTCAGTTTCTTATATTTTCGGAACATTACTTACCGCAAACGGCAACCTTAAAGAACTTAACATTATGGCGGCAACGGGCGTTATTTTTAATTTAATTCTGAATTTTATTTTAATTCCGGAATACAAAGCATACGGTGCGGCATTTGCAAGTTTGATAACACAATCCGTTACCGCCGCAATGCAAGTTTTCATAGCACGCAAGGTCTTCGGGTTCAAAATAAAATACAAATTAAGTATTGCAATCATCGGGTTCATTTTTTGGATAATATTATCCGCATATATCTTTGATACTTATATAAGTGACAGAAAAACGGCTTTTGTATCGGCATTAGCAACAGGTATTATAAGTGCATTTGTTTTTAAACTCATTGACATAAAAATGCTTTGGCAAATTTTAAGATATGAAAAACAAGAATAAATAACTATCTTTATCTTCAAAAAATATGAAATATATAAAATCCGAAACAACAAACAAAATTGCTTACATCACTTTAAACAGACCCGAAAAACGGAATGCCTTAAATGCCGAACTTGTCGAAGAATTAAAAAATACATTTAAAAAAGCCGAGTCCGACAAAAATGTTAAAATAATTGTATTAAAAGCCGAAGGAAAAGCATTTTGTGCCGGCGCCGATTTATCGTACTTGCAAAATTTGCAAAAAAATTCTTTCGACGAAAATCTTGAAGACTCAAAAAATCTGGCAGAACTTTACAAAACAATTTATACGCTTAACAAAATTGTCATAGCCCAAGTAGAAGGACATGCCATAGCCGGAGGCGCGGGATTGGCAACGGTATGCGACTTCGTATTTGCCGTACCGGAAGCAAAATACGGATACACCGAAGTTGCCATAGGTTTCGTGCCGGCAATCGTAAGTTTTTTTCTGTTGCGAAAAATCGGCGAAACAAAAGCAAAAGAACTTCTGCTTACCGGAAATATTATATCCGCAGAAGAAGCAAAGGAAAAAGGAATATTTAATTTTATAGAAAAAAAAGAAACCATAGAAAAAGCCGTTAACGATTTTGCTCTTAATCTTATAAAAAACGCTTCCGCAGATTCTTTAAGTCTTACAAAAAAACTCATTTCCGACATTCAAAATCTCGATTACGATAAAGCCCTTGATTTTGCGGCAGAGGTAAACGCAATGTCCAGAGCAACCGAAGATTGCAAAAAAGGAATATCGGCATTTTTAAATAAAGAAAAAATAAGTTGGTAAATTAAACTTACACGAAAATAACAAGTCAAAATAAAAAATACGTAAATTAACCGTGAACGCCGTCGCAAGCGAAAATAAAATATCGGAATTACTGAAAGAAAGAAATCTTTCAGATGCATTTAACTTAATCGTAGAGCAATACAAAGAACGATTATATATGCATATTCGTAAAATTGTAATACGCCACGAAGATGCCGACGACGTATTACAAAATACATTCATAAAAGTATGGCGTTACCTCAAAGATTTTAAACAAAATTCAAAAATTTATACTTGGCTTTTCAGAATTGCGACAAACGAAGCTCTTACATTCATAAACCAAAAAAAGAAAAAAGCGGAGGAATCTTTTGACAATTACGAACAATATTTAAGCAACACTCTCGAAAGCGACGAATATTTTACCGGTGACCAAACTCAGCTGATATTGCAAAAAGCAATATTAACGCTTCCCGAAAAACAACGTATAGTATTTAATATGAGATATTTTGACGAAATGAAATACGACGAAATGTCCGAAATACTCGAAACATCAACAGGTGCATTAAAAGCATCTTATCATCACGCCGTAAAAAAAATAGAAGATTTTTTAAAAACGGTTTAAACATTTACGCAAAGCGAAAGTCAAAAAAATATGAGCAAACTGAACGACATAAAAAAAGAAAACGCTTTTAAAATTCCGGAAGATTATTTTAATAATTTTTCGCGTGAGCTTGAAACACGCATATCGGAAGAAAAATTAAAAAAACAATTCGGAAATAAAAATCCTTTTACCGTGCCGGAAAATTATTTCGAAAATTTCTCGATAAAAATCACAAATCACAAAACAAAAATAATACAAATAATTAAACCGGTAATTTCCGTTGCTGCCGGAATAATTGTAATATTCGCCTTATGGCAAATTATATTTACAAAAATAAATCACGAAAACAATATAGCAGGCAATATAACGGATACAAACAAAATCGTAAATAAAATAAACAATACGAACATAAAATATTCCGAAAACGAAATAGATATATACATTAACGAACTCGACATTAACACCATTTACGAATATACCGAAAACAACGAACAAGACGATTACGAAATAACCGACCGAAACGACGAAACCGTTTACCAATATTTTGTCGATTATGCAGACGATAACGATTATACCGAACTTATCGCCGAATTATAAACAACAAAAACATAAAATTATGAAACACATAAAAATAATTTCAATAATTACAATTATATTCACTGCAACGCAAATATTTGCACAAGCCGGAATGAACGCTCAAAAAAGAAAAGAAATAAGAGAAATGCAGCTGAAATTTATTACAAAAAAATTGCAACTTACCGATAAAGAAAAAAAGAGTTTTTTGCCGGTTTATAACCAATATTCAAACGAAAGAGAAAAAATATTTGCCGAAAAACACAAAACAATGCGAAATTTCAAACAAAACAGTCTTAATATGACCGACGAAGAACTTTTAAAATTGGCTGACAAATTCGTAAATTTCGATATACGTGCCGCACAACTCAATAAACAATACAACGAAAAATTCAAACAAGTTCTGCCGCCGCTTAAAGTAATTTTACTGTATCAAGCTGAAAACGAGTTCAAGAAAAATCTGATAAAAAAAATGAAACAACAACAAAAAGGAATATCTCCCTCAAAATAACCTAACCCCGGAATATTCCGAATCAAAGATTTTTGATTTTTAAATTCAATTCGAATTAATAACTTTGTGCGGTTTTTTATGAAATATGACATATTCCGAAATAATTAAAGAACTTAAAAACAAAATATACAAACCGATTTATTTTCTTTTCGGCGAAGAACCCTATTTCATAGATAAAATTACGGACTACATAGCCGACAATGTATTAAACGAAAGCGAAAAAGCTTTTAACCAAACCGTTATCTACGGAAAAGACACTCAAACGGAAGACATAATTAACAGTGCCAAACGATTCCCGATGATGGCAAATCATCAGGTAATTATAGTAAAAGAAGCACAAAACCTTAAAAATATCGATAACCTGGTATATTATGCCGAACAACCTCTCAAATCCACTATCCTTGTCATAAATTACAAATACAAAAAACTCGATAAAAGAACAAAACTCTATAAAACACTAAGCAAAAATGCCGTTTTGTTCGAATCAAAAAAACTCTACGAAAATCAAATACCGGCTTGGATAAACACATATCTTAAAGATAAAAAATATACAGCCGACCCGGTTGCCGTGCAACTTCTTACCGAATTTCTCGGCACCGACCTCGGAAAAATATCAAACGAACTCGAAAAACTGATTATTTCACTCCCCGAAGGAACAAAAATCACACCCGAACACATAGAAAAAAATATAGGAATAAGCAAAGACTTTAACAACTTCGAGTTGCAAAACGCTCTTATAAATCGCGACATCCTTAAAGCAAACCGGATTATTATGCATTTTGCACGCAACCCGAAAGACAACCCGATGATTCTCACGATAATTTCTTTATTCTCATTTTTCTCAAAAGTTCTCAATTATCATTTTCTTAAAGATAAAAATAAAAACAACGTTGCGGCAATCCTGAAAATAAATCCTTACTTCGTAAAAGACTATGTAAAAGCCGCAAAAACTTTCAACATAAAAAAAACCGTTGCAATTATTTCATACCTCCGCGAATACGACATGAAAGCAAAAGGATACGACAATGTTTCGGCAACACAGGAAGACTTATTAAAAGAACTTATTTTTAAAATATTGCATTAATATTTTTTCTATCTTTGCAGTTTCCTTTTTAAAATTAAAACCCTAAAATGTATCTTACTCTTTTTTTGATAGTAATAACATCGGCAGTATCAATTACGGCATTCAACAATCACGAGCTGTTCAACAAGTTGAGATTCAACGCATACCTTACCGTTCACAAAAAACAATACATACGATTACTCTCTCATGCATTAATTCACGGAAGCTGGATGCATCTTATTATTAACATGTATGTACTTTGGATTTTCGGACAATTTGTCGAAAACGCATTTACAATACTCTTCAAATACGGAAAATTTTGGTATATGCTGATGTATATCCTTGCAGTTCCGTTTTCCGCAATACCCGCTTTAATAAAACAAAAAAACAATCATTACTACAACGCCGTAGGAGCTTCCGGTGCCGTTTCGGCAATAGTTTTTACGGCAATACTCCTGCAACCTCACATGTCTCTGTTCATAATGTTTATACCGATTCCGGTTCCCGCATACATATTCGGAATACTTTATCTGATTTATTCTTATTTTATGAGCAAAAGACCCGGAGCAGACAATATAGCACACGACGCACACTTTGCAGGATCAATATTCGGATTTACATTTCCGATTTTACTTAACCCCGGACTGTTCGCAAACTTCATACAACAAATATTCTAAACAACCAAACAAATAAACAAAAAGAAAAGATATGAAAAAGAAGAAAATAGTAATAGCACTCGGAGGAAACGCACTCTTAAGAGGCAATCAAGCCGGAACAATCGAAGAACAAGAACAAAACACACGCGATACGCTTAAAAACATTATACCTTTCATAAAAGAAGGTCATCAAATTGTTCTCAGTCACGGAAACGGACCGCAAGTAGGAAACATACTTATGCGAAACGATGCCGGCGAAGCAATGTATAACATTCCCCAAATGCCTTTGGATATTTGCGTTGCCGACTCGCAAGGCGGAATAGGATATATGATAGAACGAGTATTAAGAAATATTTTCATCGAAGAAGGAATCAAAAAAGACATAGTTACACTCGTTTCGCAAGTTGCGGTTGACAAAAACGACCCCGCATTCCGAAACCCCGCAAAACCCGTAGGTAAAATTTACGATAAAGAAACTGCCGACAAACTGGCAAAAGAAAAAGGATGGATATTTAAACCCACACCGAAAAAAGCCGGAGGATGGCGTCGCGTAGTTCCTTCACCCGAACCTCTCGACATATTCAACATAAAAACAATAGAAAACATTACCGACGGAGGAGCAATAGTAATAGCATCCGGAGGCGGAGGAATACCCGTTTACATCGACGAAAACAAAAAAGTAAAACCCGTCGAAGCCGTTATCGACAAAGACAAAGCATCGGCTTTAATGGCTTCTAAAATAAATGCCGACGAATTTTATATCCTTACCGATGTTCCGTATGTTTACATAAATTTTAACGAACCCGACCAACAAAAACTCGACTTCTTAAACAGAGAAGACGCTTTAAAATATATGGCACAAGGAAAATTCGGCGAAGGAAATATGGCTCCGAAAATACGCGCATGCCTCAATTTCATAGAAAACGGAGGTAAAAAAAGCGTTATTACCGAAGCCACTAAACTTACCGACAAATCTTACGGAACTAAAATAACTTTGGAATACGAAGATTAATAAAATTTTCTAAAAAAAAACGCTGTATTTTAAAATTTACAGCGTTTTTTTACATAACTAATCTTCTCTCTTACTCTTTAATACAAATTTATCGTAAATAAACAAGCCCAAAACAGTAACAATACCTATCGCACTGAAAATATACCAAATATGATCCGGATGATAAGTATCCCATAAATATTGCGTCAATTCGGCTTTACTCATTCCCATTTGTTTAGCGGCTGTTTCAAAATACTGATTTTGAGAAAATGTTTTGGAAATTTCGGGAATATCCAAACCTCTCGAAGCAACTTCTTTCTTCAACAAAGATGTTTTATCCGAAATCATTTGATAAACATTACCGGACAAAAAACCCGTAAAAAAGTTACCCGCAGCAACAGGCAAAAAAGACGTTCCCATATATAAAGCTTCTTTTCCTTTCGGTGCAATTCGCCCTACATATTCCGTAAACTTCGGAGAACTTGCCATCTCACCTATTGCAAAAATAACTATACCTAAAATAACATAAAAAGCATTATTTGTGGCAAAAGCCAAACCTATTCCTATTGCATTAACAATAATTCCGGTTATAATTGCATTAACGGGTTTTAATTTCATAACCAAAGCCGAAACCAAAACTTGTATCAAAACAATCATTCCCGCATCCAAATTTATAATCATTTCCGGAGCAATATCGCCGGCATCGGTACCGAATGCATTTGCCAACCAAGGCGAAATCTCGTAAAGAGCATTGTATAAAACACTTGTATCAATCCACTGGTCAAGAAAATTGGGCAAAGTATAAAACAACTGATTAAACATTGTCCAAAAACCTATCATTATAATCAAAAATATAAGTAACTTAGTATCTTTTAATGCGGTTAAAATATTATTAATCGAATTTTTAATTACCTCGCCTGTTTTTTTATCCGATTTTTCGCGTTCCGGTTCTTTATAAAAAAGCAATACCAAAATCAAATTGGTCAATATTGCCGCAACAGACATGTAAAATACGAGTTTCCAACTGTTACCGTCGCCCGAATGTCTTAATTTGGAAGCTATAAAAGGTCCTACAAAACCGCCCACGTTTACTATCATATAAAAAATACCGAACCCTATCGATGATGTTTCTTTATCCGTTGTTTTGGTTACCGTTGCCGAAATAACCGGCTTAAACATAGCGGCACCGAGAGCTACCCATAAAAAAGAAGCAAAAACCGAATAATACTCGGTAAAAGTGCTCATCATCAAATACCCAGAAGAATAAACAACATACGCATAAATCAACATTTTCTTATACCCTATTCTGTCCGCTATTGCCCCGGTTATCAACGGCAACAAATACAAAATTGCCGTTACTATTCCCATCATTTGCCCCTTCTGACTTTGCGAAAACCCCAAAGCTCCTTCGTCGGTCGAACCGGTAAGATACAATGCCAATACCGTAAACAAACCGTACCATGCAATCCTCTCAAACATTTCCATCGAATTTGCCACCCAAAAAGTTCTCGGGAATTTCTTTAATATTTTTCCGAATTTACCCATATCGTTTTTATTATTTTTATTGACCTGCGAATATAATTTATTTTAACGAAACATAATAAAATAATTAAAATTAAGGGATATTTATATATTTGCAGGCAAAATAAACTTACGACGGCGTTTTATGCAAACAATAAAAATAACAGATTTTTACGACGAATTCAGACCTTACAACGAAAAAGAAGCTCTCGAAGCCGTTGAAAGAATAAAAAAAAACAAGCGTTTCAAACATATATTTCAATATTTTTTTCCCGAAATTAAAACCAAAAACGATTTCGAGGCGTTTTTTTTAAACATAAAATCAATAAAAGACTTCCAAATAAAAATAATGCACGAAGTCGCACAAAGAATTATAGAAAGAACATCCGACGGTCTTACGGTTTCAGGAATTCACAACATCGAGAAAAACAAAAAATACGTTTTCATATCAAACCACAGAGACATAATACTCGATGCCACTTTCTTCCAATACGCATTAGTTGACAACGGTTTTGACACAACCGAAATAACTTTCGGAAATAACCTTATGGAAGATCCTTTAATAGTAGATATAGGAAAAATAAACAAAATGTTTAAAGTTTACCGCAAAGGCACACCTAAAGAACTTCTGAAAAAAACTTTGCAACTCTCCGAATATATCAGATATGCGGTATTAAACAAACATCAATCGGTATGGATAGCACAACGCGGAGGCAGAACAAAAGACGGAAACGACAAAACACACTCAGGCATTATTAAAATGCTTAACGCATCCGGCAACGACTCATTCGAAGAAAACATTAAAGCCCTCAACATTGTTCCGTTGTCAATATCTTATGAGTTCGAACCCAATGACGCACTCAAAGTTAAAGAACTGCTTAACACCGTAAACGGAAAATACGAAAAAGCTCCCGGCGAAGACATTAACAGCATAATAGACGGAACCTGCGGATATAAAGGCAGAATACATATTGCAATTTGCAAACCCGTAAACAACAAACTCGAAACACTCAAAAAAATTCAAAAAACAAATGATAAAGTAACCAAACTCGGGGAATTTATCGATAACGAAATTTACGATAATTACAAATTATTCCCCAACAATTACATTGCATACGATATACTGAACAATACAAACAAATTTTCCGGTAAATATTCCGAAAACGAAAAAATAAAATTCATCAAACACAAAGAAAACAGATTAAAAAAAGCAAGTATAAACTCAAAAAAAGCAGACAACCTTTTTTTAAAAATATATGCAAATCCCGTCAAGAATGTTCATCGTATTTAATTACAAGACAAATTAATAAGTTCTTTCCTTAAAATATTCCTGAAGTCGGACTTATTCAAGATTAATATATGATTTAAAAGCCACTTCCTCAAAAACTCGGCAAAGCCGTATAATGCAACAATATCGTTTTCTTTATAATTACTTACCAAAACATTTATCCTTTCGGCAAGCATATTTTCAACATCAAAATACTCCTTTACAATATCATCCGAATAAAAATCCTTTTCATACCTGCAATGAAAATCAGAATAATGTTTAAGCTCCTTTAAAATTCTTAAAAGCATTTTATTATCGGGAGTAAACGCATCCGAAAACAACACATTATAATATTTATTCGCTATTCTGAATAACTCGCGATGTTGCAAATCAATCTCCCGAATCCCAGTTTCATAACTCTTTTTCCAATTAAAATGTATCATAGTCTTAAGTTTTTCGGTTTAATATAAGACAACATATCAAAAAACAAAGTTGCATTACGGGTACAAACTTTTAAAAAACTGACTTTTTGTCCGATATTTTGTCATTCCCGAATACACGACAAACATTATTCATGTCTTTTTTTCATAAACAGGCAAAAAACACCTGTCGGCATAATCATTGATAAAATATAAGCGAAAATTTGAATACTAATTAAAACAAAATAAATATAAGATGGGAAAAATAATAGGAATAGATTTAGGAACAACAAATTCATGCGTTGCCGTAATGGAAGGCAACGAGCCCGTTGTTATACCAAACAGCGAAGGTAAAAGAACAACACCTTCTATTGTCGCATTTGTAGAGGGAGGCGAAAGAAAAATAGGCGACCCGGCAAAAAGACAAGCAATAACAAACTCAGAAAAAACCATATTCTCGATAAAACGATTTATGGGAGAAACTTACGACAACGTAAAAGACGAAATTGCAAGAGTCTCGTACAAAGTCGTAAAAGGAGAAAACAACACTCCGAGAGTTAAAATAGACGACAGACTTTACACTCCGCAGGAAATATCGGCTATGATACTTCAAAAAATGAAAAAAACAGCCGAAGACTTCCTCGGACAAGAAGTTACCGAAGCCGTTATTACGGTCCCGGCATATTTCAGCGACTCGCAAAGACAAGCTACTAAAGAAGCAGGCGAAATTGCCGGACTTACCGTCAAAAGAATTATAAACGAACCGACGGCAGCCGCTTTGGCTTACGGTCTCGACAAAAAAGAAAAAGACGAAACTATTGCGGTATTCGACCTCGGAGGAGGTACGTTCGATATATCGATACTCGAACTCGGAGACGGCGTTTTCGAAGTTAAATCGACAAACGGAGACACTCACCTCGGAGGTGACGATTTCGACCAAGTTATTATTGACTGGCTTGCCGAAGAATTTCTTAAAGACGAAAACATCGACTTAAGAAAAGACCCGATGGCGCTTCAAAGATTAAAAGAAGCTGCCGAAAAAGCAAAAATAGAACTCTCGAGTTCCACAAGCACCGAAATAAATCTGCCGTATATTATGCCGGTTGACGGAATACCGAAACACTTGGTAAGAACTCTTACAAGAGCCAAATTCGAACAACTTGCAGACAATCTGATACAAAAAGTTATAGAACCTTGCAAAACAGCAATGAAAGATGCCGGAATAACAAATGCCGACATCGACGAAGTAATACTCGTGGGAGGTTCTACACGTATCCCGGCAATACAAAAGAAAGTCGAAGAATTTTTCGGAAAAGCACCGTCTAAAGGCGTTAACCCCGACGAAGTAGTGGCAATCGGTGCCGCAATACAAGGCGGAGTATTATCAGGCGACGTAAAAGACGTATTACTCTTGGACGTAACACCGCTTTCACTCGGTATAGAAACAATGGGCGGAGTTATGACAAAACTCATTGAAGCAAATACAACAATACCGACCAAAAAAACTCAAACATTTACAACCGCCGCAGATAATCAACCTTCGGTTGAAATACACGTACTGCAAGGCGAAAGAGCAATGGCTAAAGACAATAAAACAATAGGACGATTCCACTTGGACGGCATACCGCCCGCACCGAGAGGAGTACCGCAAATCGAAGTTACATTCGACATAGACGCAAACGGTATTTTAAATGTTTCGGCTAAAGACAAAGGCACCGGAAAAGAACAAAAAATCAGAATAGAAGCTTCTTCCGGATTATCAGACGACGAAATCAAAAGAATGAAAGACGAAGCCGCAGCTAATGCCGAAGCAGATAAAAAAGCAAAAGAAAAAATAGATAAAATAAATCAAGCCGACTCTCTTATTTTCCAAACGGAAAAACAACTTAAAGAATTCGGCGACAAATTACCGGCAGATAAAAAAGCGCCCATAGAAGAAGCTCTTAAAAAATTAAAAGAAGCTCACAAAAACGAAGATTTAGATGCCATAGACAAAGCCATGAACGAATTGAATACGGTATTTCAGGCAGCATCACAAGAAATGTATAACCAAGGTGCCCCGGGCGGCGCACAAGGAGCAAACTTCCAAGATGCAAACGTAAATAACCCGTATGCAAATCAACAAGGCGGAAATGACGACGGCAAATCGGACGACGACGAAATACAAGACGTCGATTACGAAGAAGTAAAATAAAGAATTAATAATAATTGAAATAAAAAAAACCGGCATAAAAGCCGGTTTTTTTATTTAACGAAAATATTATATATTTGCTTAAATGCTGAAACCTCTATGATATCTTATAAACTCAATACAAAAACAGGCATACTGGAAACCACATTCAAAGGGAACATTTCCATGCAAGATATAATCGACTATATTTCGGCTCTTGCACAAGACAAAACCTTACCGCAAAAACTTAAAGTACTTTCAGATGCCTCAAAAGCAAAACTTGCCGGAGAACCGGAACTCGACGAATTAATGAGAATAGTAGAAACAAACAAAAAAGCCGTCGCACTGAAAGACGGAACATACGATGCTTTTATAATATCCGGATCCGTAGAAACAGCTCTCGGACAAATATATATGGATTTAAGCAAAACGGAAAAATATATGTTTAAAGTTTTTTCCACAAAAAAAGCAGCATTAGAATGGCTAAACAAATTTTAAACTGCCCCGAAAACCAACTTGCAAAAAAATAAACCGCTTTTAATCTTGTGAAAGACAGAAATGACATAACGGAAGATTTTTTGCACTTTATCTGGAAAAACAAGATGTTTGATACCGAAAATCTTGTTGACGACAGCGGAAACAAAATAGAAATAATAAACACCGGAACACAAAACACAAATGCCGGACCGGATTTTTTCAACGCAAAAATAAAAATAAACAATACCCTTTGGGCAGGCAATATAGAAATTCATAAAAAATCTTCCGATTGGTATAAACACAACCATCACAAAGACAAAGCATACAACAACGTTATACTTCACGTATCAATCGATAACGACAAAACCGTATTCAACGAAAAACTCAGGCAAATTCCGGCACTTACAATAAAATATAACGGCAAACTACTGAAAAATTACAAAGAACTTAAAAATAAAAACACAGACATAACCTGCAAAAAAATAATTCCGAAAATAAACAAATACGAACTAAACGCTTGGCTCTCGGCAATACTTACCGAAAGAACCGAAGAAAAAACAAAATGTGCAAAATCCGTTCTGAAACAAACAAACAACAACTACGAAGAAATGCTGTATATCACAACGGCTAAAGCTTTCGGATTTAAAATAAACGCTCTGCCTTTCAAAATGCTTGCCGAATCTCTGCCTCTTAAAATAATATCAAAACACAAAACAAACAAATTTCAAACCGAAGCATTACTTTTCGGTCAAGCCGGAATGCTGAAAAACACAAACATTAACGACCCGTTTTATCTTAAACTGAAAAACGAATATAAATTCTTAAAACATAAATACAAACTAACTCCGACGGACCCCGAATTATGGAAATTCATGAGAGTAAGACCCTCAAACTTCCCTACAATAAGAATATCGCAATTTGCCGACTTATTGCACAAATCAACACACCTGTTCTCAAAAATTACTGAAGCAAAAAACATTCGCGACATCGAAAAACTATTCGAAATACAAGCCGGCAACTATTGGAATACACACTATCGTTTCGGACAGGAAAGCTCTTTCAAGAAAAAAACTTTCGGCAAATCGGCACGCAACAATATACTGATAAACACCGTTATACCCGTTCTGTTCCTTTACGGAAAAGAAAAAGACAAACCCGAAATAATCGAAAAAGCAATTAATTTTCTCGAAAATATAAAAGCCGAAAAAAATAAAATAACAAAAAAATGGGAAGATGCAGGTTTAAAAATAAAAAACGCTTATTTTTCGCAATCCTTAATACAATTATATAACACATATTGTATAAACAAAAAATGCCTCGATTGCAGAATAGGATATAAATATATTCAAAAAGAACATTAATGAGTAAAGAAATAAGAAACATATACATTGCCTCGGTAATACTGCTGATTATCTTTATATCCGGCATTACCGGATATATGAGCATCGAAAATTACACACTTGCCGAAGCCGTTTACATGACCATAATAACCATGTCAACGGTAGGATTCGGAGAAATAAGACCTCTTTCGCCGCACGGTATGATATTTACCATAGTCTTAATAATTACAAGTCTCGGATTATTCGGATATTTTATAACCTCAATAACACGAATATTTATTGACGGCGACTACAAAAAAGCCGTAAAACTATTTTACAGAACTCAAAAACTTAAAAAATTGAAAAATCACATTATTGTCTGCGGTTTCGGTCGAAACGGCAAAAAAGCCGTAAGCGACCTTTTGGAAATAAACAAAAAAGTTGTAGTAATAGATTTCGACAACGCAATTATTACCGACGAAGCAAATGCGGAATTTTTTAAAAACAAAAACCTGATAGTCATTCACGGAGATGCGGCAAACGAAGAAACACTGCAAAAAGCAAACATAGAAAATGCCGGAGCTCTGCTCACAACGCTGCCCAACGATGCCGAAAACCTTTTAATAGTGCTTACGGCAAGAGACCTGAACAAAAATCTGAAAATAATTTCGCGCGTTTCCGACGAACACTCATTCCTTAAAATGAAAAGAGCAGGAGCCGATAACGTTATAATGCCCGATATAGTAGGCGGTGCAAGAATGGCAAAACTTATTACGGAGCCGGACATCGTCGAATTTCTCGAACTCATTATGCTGCGCGAAGGACAAGATGTAAACCTCGAAGAAATATCTTGCGACGACTTAGCCGCATGCTTCGTAAACAGTACAATTGCGGATTTAGACATTCGAAAAAGAACCGGTGCCAACATTATAGGGCTCAAATCAGGCAACGGAAGATATATCTTTAATCCCAGCGGCGACATAAAACTCAAAAAAGAGGACAAATTATTTGTTCTCGGAACGGTTAAACAAACCGAAAAACTGAAATCTTTACTCGAAAGCGGTCATTATTTCGACGAAGAAAATTAAAATACAATATCATTGCCTAACTTTAGCAGGCAAACTCTCAGTTACCGTACGCCTCAGCAAAACGGTATATATAGGACTGTTACCCGACTGAGCAGTAACAACCGATGCCGTAACGGCAGTAATTATCAAAGGTAATATCATCTCGTAATTTGATGTCATCTCCACGGCAAGCACAAGCCCCGTAAGCGGAGCTCTTACGGTGGCAGCAAAAATTCCCGCCATACCGGCAACGGCAAACACACCCGAAGATACCGTAAAATCGGGAAAATACAAATGAATCAAAGTTCCGAAAAACATTCCGAAAATAACTCCCAAAGCCAACAAAGGCGCAAAAATACCTCCCGGAACACCCAAACCGTAGCTGAAAACGGTAAGCAACAAACGTCCGGCAAATAATACAGCCAATAACTTCAGACTTAAAGAATTATCCAAAACCAACCTTACCGTTTCGTAACCTCCTCCTATCATCTTTGGATTTATAATACCTGTTACCGCTATCAGCAAAGCCGCAAAAACAACAGAAATAATAAGATATGTTTTCGAAATATCATGAAAAAAATCCAGAATCTTAATAATCATAAAATTAAACAGATACCCTGCAAAACTCAGCAAAACACCCAAAACAACAAACATCCATATGTAAGAAACATCCGGAGCCGGAAAAACAGACATTTTAATTACCGGATCGGCACCTATAAGTATTCTTACCGCCAAATCAGCCGTTCCGGAAGCAATCATAATTGCCGCGACCGAATAAAAAGTATGCCTGAAATGCCCGTGCATTTCCTCTATAACAAAAATAATTCCCGCCAAAGGAGCATTAAAAGCACTTGCAAGCCCCGCGGCGGCACCTGCCGCAACCAAAGGATTTCTCTCATCGGGTGTTTGTTTAAAAACATCTTCCGTCATTTTACCGATATTGGCACCTATCTGAACCGTAGGACCTTCGCGGCCCAGAAGCAAACCGCTTCCCAAAGAAAACAATGAAGCAAAAAACTTAACCGGAATAACCCTTTTCCAACGTAAAGGTCTTATACCGTCCAAAGCACCCTCAATTTCCTGAACTCCGCTGCCGGAAGTCTCGGGAGCAAAACGCTTTACCAAAAACAACGAAATACCTATGGTAATTGCACCGAAAATCCACGGCAAAAGCCGATAAAAAAAACTGCCGTTTTCGGCATTTATATATAAAACATCCCTGAACTCACCAATATAAGCAAGAACAAGTCTGAAAATACTTCCCGCAATACCGGCAATAATACCCGTTACGAAAGAAAAAAATATAAGTCTGAAATTTTTATCTCCGGCATCAAAAAACCGCCGGGTATTTTTCCATATTTTAAAATTAATCATCTTTAATTATTTAAAACAAGCGGCTGCATAAAATACAAAGTTAGTAAACTTTACTTCTGTTTTTGTAATATTCAAAAGTTTTCTCACTTTTGAAGTCTGATATTTTATTTCATATTTAATTATTTTGATAAAAACACTGATAGTAATAGCCGGACCGACAGGAATCGGGAAAACCGAATTAAGTATCGAGATTGCAAAAATGCTCGATACCGAAATAATATCAGCCGACTCGCGCCAAATATACAAAGAGCTTAAAACGGGCGTTGCCCGCCCTTCCGATAAAGAACTTGCAGAAGTAAAACATTATATGATTGCATGCAAATCAGTTTACGATTATTACAGCGCGGGCAAATACGAACTCGAAGTAATTGACATACTCCGGAACAACTTTCGAAACAAAAAAACGGCAATACTTACAGGCGGCTCGGGTATGTATATCGATGCCGTATGCAAAGGAATAGACGCTCTGCCGGATGCAGACCCGGAAATAAGAAAAAAACTGACCGAGAAATACGAAAAAGAAGGCATAGAAAGTTTACGTTTTGATTTGCAACGTCTTGACCCCCGACATTATAAAATTGCAGACCTAAATAACCCGAAAAGACTGTTAAGAGCAATAGAAGTATGCATACAAACAGGCAAAACATATTCGTCTTTTCTAACTAAATCGAAAAAAAAACGAGATTTTAACATACTGAAAATCGAACTCGTAAGAGAAAGAAACGAACTTTACGAAAGAATTAACGACAGAGTAGATTTAATGTTTAAACAAGGTCTTGAAGAAGAAGCAAAATCTCTTTTTAAAATAAAACATCTTAATTCTCTTAATACCGTAGGATATAAAGAATTATTTGCTTATTTCGAAGGCAAATACGACTTTAACGAAGCCGTAAGACTTATAAAACGCAATACGCGACGTTATGCAAAACGTCAGATAAGTTGGTTTAAACGCGATAAAGAATATTGCCGTATGCACCCCGACGATAAAAATAAAATTTTTGATTTTATAAAATCCCGAATTTAAGAGAGTGTCTTCAGGTTAATATGTTTTGGTCATTGATTCCGGAACGGCAAAAATATAATCGGCTTTTAATTTATTTTCTTCGTTTAAAACATCGATATTTTTTTGCTCGACCGTAGTAACAGTCAATATCTTCAAATCAGGTTTTTTTCGTTTCAAATACCATACTATACTTTCGTAATTATCCGAATGATAAGCACCGTTGTAATGTATAAATATTTTTCCGGGTTCAATATTTTTAAGTATAAAGTAAGCCATGGTGGCATCTTTTATTGCCTGTGCTTTAGGGTAGTATCCGCAGGTGTCACCCATTTGTTTTCCGGCTTCAATCATATCCGAGTAACATTTAAGTTTTGCATCGTATTCGGGCGGCAAAGGAGCAATATATTTTTTTGCCTCTTCACTTAATTTATTCAAACCGTTAAATCCGTGTTTAAATACAATACTCGCATATCGCCGCGGAATATTTGTCGCGACAAAACGGTATTTTTTTTCTTTTGCAAATTCAACCAAAGGTTTGTAATCGGTTTTATAATTAGGCCAAAGTCTTGCGTCGGCTTCAAATTTTTTTGCCGGAAAATATCCTTTTAAATACTCGTCCAAAATTAATTGATTATCCGCTTCAAACATTTCGGCTCCCAGCGTAAGACCTTCGGGGTGCATTTTCGCAAGGTCTTCGGTTATTACAAGTTCCGCCCAATGACTTATGGGATTGTTATGCAGCTCGCCTATAAGAACCGCATCGGCTTTATTGAGTGCCTTAAGCATTTTTTTGTAAGAAACTTCTTTTCCGTTTTTGTCGAAAAGTTTGTAAGCCGGCTTATCGGAGGCAAAATTTACCGATAAAAATGCCGCAATAAATAAAAAGAGTATGTTAGATTTCATTTTTTAATGTTTTTTCGATTTTTTTACGTAAAATTTATTCTCTGCATTTTTTCATCATCCTGTCGGCATTGTCTTTAATCATTTTCTCTATCATTCCCTGAAACATTCTTGCCGCAAAAGGAAGTTTGCTTTCTATAACGACCGTATCTTCAAAAACGGATATTTTACCGCTCAGGTTCATACCTTTTGCTTTAAGCGAAAACTTAACCGTATTACCGCTTATTTCTTGTTTTAAATCCGAAAATTCGCCCTTATGTTCTTCGGCAAGACCCGCTAAAATTTTTTCCGCACAGGTTATTCCTTTTTCTGTGCCTAAATCATGATTTAATTCGACTTTCATCATTATTTTTTTCGGCTAAATTAACAGAAAAAACGATTAATTTCTTTTCTTTTTATAAAAATCGAAAAATTTTCCGCATCAAAACAAGCATTTACTCCTACGGGTAAAACTGCTCTGTTTTTTATATGCCCGAAAGAAAATCCGTAAATACCGGGTATTTTCAGGGGCTTTATTCTTTCTGTAATAACTTCTCGCAAAGAAAAAGAAGAATCTTTGTCTTTTGCTTCGCAACCGCTGAATTTTCCGAATATTACGCCTTTTACTTTTTTAAATTTTCCGGCTGATATTAATTGCGTAAGCATACGGTCTATTTTGTAAGGAGCTTCGGCAATATCTTCCAGAAAAAGTATTTTGTTTTCCGTTTTTATCTCGAAAGAAGTTCCTAAAGTGCTTGTTATAAGTGCCAGGTTGCCTCCCGTAAGTTTTCCGCAAGCATTACCGGAATTTATTACAAAGGCATCTTTTTTATGATCGGCGAATATGCCCGTATCGATATTCTCCGATGTTTCAAAAAACATCTTAACGAAATTTTCGGAAGTATAATCGGTAAATTCTCCGGCTGCATTGGTTCCGTGAAATGCCGGCAATTTTGTTTTTAAATAAACGGCGTTGAGCAAAGCCGTAATATCGCTGTATCCTATTAACGGCTTAGGATTCTTTTTTATCAGATTATAATCGATTTTTTCAAGCAATCTTGTTGTTCCGTATCCGCCTCTTACGCATATTACGGCTTTTACGTTTTTTTCGGCATACATTCGGTGCAGTTCTTTAAGACGTTGTTTGTCGCTGCCCGCAAAATATCCTTTACGGTCTGATATACTGTCGCAGAAAAAAGGTTTCAGTCCTAAAGATTTAATATTTTCCGTTGCTTGTTTTAATTGTTCTTCGGTGATAAAGCTTGCGGGAGTAATAAGTCCGACCGTATCACCCGGGCTTAAAAGCGGATATATTTTTTGCCTGTTCATTCCGGTTAAATATAAAAGATGCAAGATATTAATTTACAAAAAAAAGACAAATAAAAAAAGATGTTTTCGAATTATCATCCGGATGTTGTGCTTTGCTTTGCTCTTATCGGAGGTTTTAAATTTTTTCCGGAAGAAAGTATTATTAAACCCGCCACGGTAATAAGACCTCCGGCAATTTGAGTTTTACTCGGCATCATATTAAAATACAAATATGAAGTAAGCAGCACAAACAGTGCTTTTACGCTTCCTATAACGGAGCTTCTCGAGGCTTCGATATATTTTAAAGAAGAGAATCCGGCAAAAGCCGCCAAGAAAGGTCCGAGAAAAGAGCCCGCCGCAAGGAATAGAATTGCTTTTCCGGGAATTATTAATGATTTTCCGGAAACGGCAATAAAAACGACTGATGCCGCAAAAAGAAACAATACTCTGTTAATACTGAGAATAGAAGGGGATACTTTTTGTATGTTTTTTTTCGACAAAACGGTGGAAACGGAAAAACTTATTCCGGATATTATAACAAAAACGAGTGATTTGTAAAAGTCGGAGGGTATTTCCAATCCGGGATTATATGCAATAACAAAAGAACCTGCTATTGTTAAAATTATACCGAATATTTCTATTGCGTTAAAGCGCTCTTTTAATATTAAAATACCAAGTATTGTAACAAATACCGGCGTTGAGTTTGCAAAAAAAGAAACGAGAGCCGGGTTTGCCATAATTTTAACGGCAAGAAAAAAACTTGCGGTTCCGGTTAATTCCAACAGACCTGCGGCAAGGATAAAAAAGAAGTTATTTTTTATAACCGGTTTTAATAATTTTATTTTGAATTGTTTTCGATTAAATAAAATGTTAAATAAAATGCCGAAGGCAAACCAATAAATTCCGAACTGGCTGATATGCACCATATTCAACGATGCTTTGCTGAATATATATACATTTGCCATTGCCAAAACTGAAATAAAAACCAATGCATATCCTTTGGTTGTATTATTTATTTTGATTTTCATTTTTTATTGTGCAAAGATATGCGAAAAAAATTTCGCACAAGCGATAACAATACTTATGTTAAAAGGTATGTAAGTGTTTTTGGTATGTTGATTTCAGCCGTATGATAATCATGCCGTCAGTTTTCGATAATTTTAAATTCAACTCTTCGGTTATTTTGTCTTCCGGCTTCCGTATCGTTGGTATCTACGGGTTCGTTCCAAGATGCGCCTCTTGCGGTAAGTCTTTCCGGATTTACTCCTTTGCGTATTAAATAATCAACTACCGCTTTTGCCCTGTTTTCGGATAGTTTTAAGTTATATTCGAAACTTCCCCTGTTATCGGTATGTCCGGATATTTCTATTTTTAAATTCGGATTGTCATCCGTTAATTTTTTCAAACGATTAAGTTCCGCATATGATTCAGGTCTTAAAGTTGCTTTGTCGAAATCGAAAAATATATTTTTTAAAATAACTTTAACGTCTTTTTTTATCGGGTATAACTTAATGTTTTTAATAATTTCCCGAAATTTTCCGGTTTCCGGTATATTGAAGTTATCCGAATAAAATAAATAACCGTCTTTTTTAACTTCCATTCCGTAATTCTTCCCTGAAGGCAACGATACCAAATATTTACCGCTTACGCTGTTAGATACTGCGGATAAAACCTCTTCGTTTTTTTCGTTATCGTATATTTTTATTTCGGCTTCGAGTTTATCGCCCGATATTCCGTCGGACACCGTTCCTTCTACCACAGTGAGTTTTGCTTCTATATCCGTAATAATATTTTCTTCAAACTCTATTTTTTCGGGAAAATCTATTTTGTATATATCCATAAAACCTTTGCCGTCTTTTTTAACCGACGAATAATATCCTTCTTTTCCGCTTGCCGCCATTACAAAATACAAATCGTCGTCGGGCGAATTAACCGGAAATCCGAGATTAACGGGTTCCGACCAGGTTCCGTCTTCTTGTTTTACGGTTCTGAATATATCATAACCTCCCATTGTATTATGCCCTTTAGAACTGAAATATAACGTTTTACCGTCGGGATGCATAAATACTCCGTCTTCGTCGTATCGAGTATTTATTCTGTCCGGCAGTTTTTCGGCTTTGCCCCAAATACCGTTATTTTTTTTACTTACGTAAATATCTCCGTTGCTTGTTTCCGGGTCTAATGTTTTTCCTCTTATAAAATAAAGTTCTTTTCCGTCAAACGATATACATGCCGAATTTTCCGCAGCATCGGTATTTATTACGGGAGGAAGCGGAACCGGTTTTGTCCATTTGTCGCCTTTAAGTTCGGAAACATAAATGTCAAGATTGCGATACAGAAATAATTTTTGTCCGTCGGGCGATAACCCCACCGTAGCATCATGTCCTTCGGTATTAAGGGGCGGTCCGACATTTTCGGGTTCTGACCATTTTCCGTTTTTATTGTACGAGACATAAATATCTTCAAACCATAACCCGTCTTCTTCGGAAATCAAATTTCCGGTACTTCCTTTTCTTCTGCTTGTAAATATCATCATTGATTTATCGGCGGAAATTAATGGTGCATAGTCAGGATATTCCGAGTTCAGAATATCTAATCGTATAATCATTGCATCTACCGGTTTTTCGGCTAAAATTTTTCCGTTTTTACATTCTTGTATTCTTTTTTTTACTTTTTCTACGGGTGCTCCGTGTTTTTCGAGAATATCCGAAAACATGTAATATTCGTTCAGAGCGTTTTCGAAATCGGCATTATATTGGTAAGCTCTTCCGAGGTTCCAGTGAATCAGCGGAGACACGTAGGGTTCGATAAAGTAAGCTTTTTTAAGATACGATAATGCTTTTTTCTTTTGAACGGATTCCAGATATGAAACTCCTATTTTATAATTAAGTTCCGGATTTTCGGAGTTATATTCGTATGCTTCGAGATAATAAGGCAATGCTTTTAACCAGCTTCCTCTTTTATTTTTTTTATACAGTGCATCGCCGCGTTTTACGTTAAATTTGGCTATTTCGTATCCTTCGTCTTTTGTTTTAAATTCCAATAAGTCGATATATATTTTTTCTTTTTGGGCAAAAATCGTGTAAAAAGAAAATATAAAATAAGTTATAAGACAGAGTTTTTTGTTCATATAGTAATGCTTATTTCAAATAAAAAATATGTTTTGCCTGTTTGCTTTATTACGAGTATAAAATACGGGATGAATAATCAAAGAACTCCGGAATTGAAGAAAGAATCTTCCGGAAGGAAAACCGTAAGTATTACGAATAAAGCGAACAAGATAATAAGGATTCCGGTTATTCTGTTTATTTTTACCAAACTTCTGAGTTTTATCCGCTTTTTAAACAAATTTACCACCGAAATCAGACTTCCCCACCATAAAAGCGAACCGCTGAAAACGGCAATAATCATTACGGTAACGGAGATTTTTCCGGTTGTTTGATTTGTCATGTTAAAAGCGGCAAAAAATGCACCGAAAGCCAAAACCGTAACGGGGTTAGAAACGGTAAGCAGGAAACTTGTTATGAAATCTTTGTAAAAATTATTTCCCTGCACGCGTAATTTTCTTACTTGTTTTGCCGGATTAGAAGTTATGATACGAATACCGGTAAGTATTAAAAACAAACCGCCGATAATTCTTATATAGGTTTGATATTCCGTTAAAAAGTCCGATATATAAGTAATTCCGAATCCGGCTATAACCGCATAAACAATATCGGCAAAGGCAGCTCCCATGCCCGAAACCAAACCCGATTTAAATCCTTTGTTGAGTGTTCGTTGAATGCACAAAACTCCTATCGGGCCCAAAGGAGCCGAAACAAATATTCCTATAAGGATACCTTTTATGATAAACAACAAATCCAAATTGCAAAAAACAAGTTGCAAAAAAACAAAAAAAATTACTTACTTAAAAATTAAATCTCTCGAGAATAGTATCGTCGTCGAACTCTTTAGAGAGTGCCTGCAAAGTATTCAGAGGAACATCAAAGATGTCCAGAATCATAAGCCCGTCAACGCAATCGTTAAATTTAGGATCAACATTAAATCCTAAAAGTTTTGCATTTAACATTATATATTTTTTAAACAAAACGGGGGTATTGTAATCGGGTTCGATATCTTGTATAAATTTATCGAGTTTTTTTACGTCTTTTTTTGTGTTACTTATGAATACTTCGTTATCGAAATTAGGATTTTGCTTTATTTTAAATCGTTTTTTCGGAACAATGTATTTTGCCAGTTCGTCATTAAAAAAGTTTTCTTTAAAGAATTCGATTATTAAACTTTGCGAGAATTTGGAAAAATCGTTACTGATACTTGCCGGACCTATTAAATAACGATATTCTTCGTTTTTTAACAGAAAATATAATATTCCTTTCCATAACAGAAATAATGATAAGGGTTTTCGTTGATATTCTTTAATTATAAAAGATCTTCCGAGTTCCAATGCTTCTTCGAGAACGGGATAAAAACCTTTTTTTATATTAAATAAAGTACTTATATAAAAACCTTTAATTCCGTATTTTTTCATAATATCGTTACCCTTCCCTACTCTGTATGCGCCGGCTATTTTCTTATTTTTATTATCCCAAATAATCAATTGATAAAAATACAAATCAAATTCGTCGATATCAATACTTCTGCCCGTGCCTTCTCCCACTTCTCTGAAAGTTATTTCTCTTAATCTTCCTATTTCATTCATTACACAGGGAGTTTCTACCGAAGGACCGCAGACTACGCTGTATTCGTTACTGTCGAACAAAAAATAGTTTTTTTTAAGATATTCTATTTCCGGCAATATTTTTTCGAGGGGTATCGGGTCAATGATTTTCTCCGGTTTTTTAATTTTAGGTATAAACTTGGGTCTGAAAAATTTTTTAACTTCAAAAGGCATTCCCAGAGCATAAGTTTTTGCACGCAAGAATCTAGACAGAAGTTCGGTATCTTTAAATTCGTTAATTTCTTTAACGCTTACAGGTGTTCCTATTCTTATTCTGATAATTTTTTTTGTTTTATTAAAAAATTCTTTCGACAAACGGGCTGTTTGTAAAGCCGGAGATAAATTTCCGAGTATATGAAATATCCAACTGTTATTACCTTGAAAATAAACGGGGACGACCGGAACTTGCGCTTTTTTTATTAATTTTATTAGCGGCAGTTGCCATTTTTTATCGCTGATATTATTTAATGAATATACTTTTGAAATTTCGGCAGCGGGAAAAATTCCGAGAGAATTTCCTTCTTCGAGATGTTTTAAGGTGCGTTTTAATGTGGTAAAACTGAATTTTCCGGGGTCGGTTTCGTCTTTTTCCGTAAGGGGAATAGAGAAATAGCTTAACGGCTCTACCGTATGGAGCATAAAATTTGCCAGCAATTTAAAATCGGGACGTTTTTCGGATAAAATTTTCAAAAGCAATAACCCGTCTATGCCTCCGAAGGGTTGGTTCGATACTGTAATAAATGCGCCTTTTTCGGGTATGCGTTTTAAATCCGTTTCATCGATTTCAAAACGTATTCCGAGCGAGTCTATAACAGAGTTAATAAATTTAATACCGTCTTTATCAAAATTATCCGAATAAAGTTTGTTGATTTTATTATATCTTTTTAATTGTAAAATAAACTTCGCTATTACGTCGTTGTTTACTTTTTTTTTGTATATCGGGTTAATAAAATCTTTACCTTTTATTCTTTCCATTTCAATAAAAACAATCGATTTTAATTTCTACAAATATAAGTAAAATACTTTATCACAATTAAATTATCGACAAATAAAGTTTCCTGAAATTAAGAGAGCAGTATTCGGGCAAGTTATTAAACGGAATATCGTTTGCAAACGCGGGAAAATAAAAATTCCGAATATTTTTTATTCGGAATAAAACAATAACATATCCAAAACGGCTTTATGACAAACGGGACAAAATTCGTCCGTAGCATTTGACCGCATTTTGCAATCGTGCGTCGGGCGATAAATTCCTTTTTTTACGTAACCCGCACCTTCAAACGCACCGATTTTATTTTTGTATTTGTCGGTATCCGGTGTCGGTATCGGCGTATCTTTATCGACTGATTTTTTCCATTTGGAGTCGAAATCAACCAAATTTGTAATATTAACCTGCCAAGGTTCTGTCGTCATATCATACAAATCTTCCGCTTTTTCGTAACCGTATTGATATTCGTCGGCAAGTGCCGCAAAAGCATGCCCGAACTCGTGTGTAAATACTCTTCCGGAATATTTATTATCCGCCGAACATAAATTGTAATAATTATACACGCCGCCGCCGCCGTATTTATCAGTATTTACAAGAATATAGATTTGGTCGTAAGGAGCATAAGAAGCAATATCTCTTACTGTTTCGATATCTTGCGTAGTAAGATAACGTTCGGAACCGAACGTGTTAAAATGTGTGTTCAGAATTGTGTTTCTCCATATATTTTTTCTCGGCATATCGGTTCCGGATTCTTCCGAATATGCATCAACCGCCCAAAAGTTAACTTTATCGCCGTTAGATTTAAACGGTTCGGTATTAAAAAAATATCCCGCAAACCGTTTGCAATCGTTATGAAATTTAACGGAATCGGATTCGATATATCCGTCGGGAATAATTACTATATCCAACTTTTTATGCGGATTACCGGAATAGTGTATTTTTTTTACTTTGTAAAGTGTTCCGGCATCTTTAATAATCGATAAAGAAGAAGGTATTACGGGCATCATAAATAAAGAATCAAAAGCATTCTT
>JAADDR010000126.1 GCA_013153865.1 Chlorobiota bacterium
GAAAGCACCTTCCGAGAATTATATGTATATGGTTCCCGATAACTATTTTATAGGCGACCAATCCGGAGAACAATTACAGAACAGTAGTTATACGGGAAAATACAATACATTTTTCGGTTATCAGACAGGAATGAAAGATACTGCGGGAGGTAAAAATGTATTTATAGGATATCAAAGCGGGCTTAGTAATACTGCAGCTGCTTACAATGTATTTGTAGGTAACAGGGCAGGGTATAATACAAACGGTCAAATATCCGGAACGGATACTTTGGGGTCTCGAAACGTATTTCTCGGTTTTGAAGCAGGATATAATAATACGGAAGGAGCCGATAATGTCCTTCTCGGATATAAAGCCGGGCACGAAGTAACGACAGCCGGAAACAATATAAGCATAGGAAGTGAAGCGGGCTATCTTAATACAAACAACAGCGATAATATTTTCTTGGGAAGGCAAGCCGGATATAACCATACGGGAACAGGTACGCCTAATGAAGCAAATAATAACATATATTTGGGCTATAAAGCAGGATTCGGTAATACAAACGGAGAAAGAGGAGAAAATAATATCTTTATGGGTACGGAAAGCGGAAATAATAATTATTCGGGTAATGACAATATTTTTATGGGTTTTCAGTCCGGTTACGGTAATTATTCGGGATATAATAATGTCTTTTTGGGTAATTCCGCAGGTTATTCGAATTATTCGGGGTATAACAATGTTTTTATAGGCACAAACAGCGGTAAAGATAATACCTCAGGATACAGAAATACATTTATAGGTGAGAGTTCGGGGGAAAAGAATACAACAGGCATAAACAATTTTTTCGGAGGATACAGATCCGGATATAACAATCAAGAAGGAAAGGATAATGTCTTTATCGGAACTTATGCAGGATATAATAATACAGGCGTAGGCGGAACATCATATTCCGGAGATGACAATATTTTTATAGGTCCGAGTTCAGGTTATTCTAATACCGAAGGATATAACAATATTATGATAGGAAAAAATGCAGGATTTAATAATATTTCCGGACACAGAAATATTTATTTGGGAGAATCTTCAGGTTATAACGGAACAGCTGCATATCAAAATACAATATTAGGATATTATGCAGGCACATACATACAAACGGGACACGATAATTCCATGATAGGAACTTATGCGGGACAAAGAACCTCTACGGGAAATTATAACGTATTTATGGGAAGCTCCGCAGGTTTAGGCAATACCGACGGAAGTAATAACTCTGTTGCGGGCTATAATGCCGGAGGAAGTGCAATTATGAGAGATAATAATGTTTTACTGGGATATTACGGCGGATATAATGCCGACAGCATAAGCGACTGTATAATTATCGGTTCGCGAAGCGGATATAATGCGGATCACAGTTCAAACAGTGTAATAATAGGAACCTCTGCAGGTTATAATAATAATGCCGAAAATAATACATTTATCGGAACAGAAGCCGGATATGGTAATACCGACGGTACAAAAAACGTATTCTTGGGCTACAGAACAGGATATAATAATGTCGAAGGCGAAAAAAATATTTTTATAGGTAATACTGCAGGATATTATAATACCTCAGGCAGTAGAATTATTTGCATAGGAGACAGTTCCGGTGTTAATAATACGGCAAACAATAATATCTTTATAGGAGCAAATGCCGGAAGAGATAACACTACTGCTCAAAATAACATGTTTATAGGAAATGATGCCGGAGCCAAAAATACTACCGGACAAGGAAATACATATCTCGGTTGGGGAGCCGGAGTTAATAATAACGGAGAGAATAATGTTATGATAGGCTATTGGTCAGGTGTATTCGCCACAGGAAGTTCCAGAAATCTTTTTATCGGGCAAGGCGCGGGAATTTCTAATACGGGAAATGATAATATATTTTTGGGATATGTTGCAAATGCCCCGAGTTCCAGCAACTCTATATTAATCGGAAATAATACAAACATTGACAGAGATAATACACTGGAAATAGAAGGGGGCGGAGATAACGATAACCCTCTCATTTACGGAGAATTTGACAATAACTTTCTTAAAATAGGAGGAAATGCTCGTATAGCTAATTTCAAAAATGACGTTGCTCAAAAAGGTTTAATTATAGATACTGACGGAGAAAGCACGGATATACCTTTCAGAATAAGAACAAATACAAGCCCCTCAAATGATAATTTTTCTGATTCTGATACAAAATTTACAATTCAAGGTGACGGACATGTAGGAATAGGTAACGGAACAAACTATGCTGCTGCAATGTTGTATATAAAACAAGCCGGTTCAGGCGAAGAAGGGCTGACAATTGAAAATGACGGCGATACCGATACATGGAGCTGGGAAATTGGCGGTAACGATTTAATATTATCTTTTAACGGAGCTAATGTCGGGTACTGGGATGACGCCTCGGGAAATTATTATGCTACATCCGATAAAAGATTAAAAAAAGATATTGTAAATATAGATAAAAACGTTCTTGCCGGCATACTTAAACTTCAACCTGTTTCTTACAGATTATTGCATGCAGACGAAAACTCTCAAAAAACCGTAGGATTTATAGCACAAGACGTGCAAAAATATTTTCCGGAAATAGTTTATAAAAAAGAAGACGGATATTTATCGCTTCATTATTCGGATTTCGGAGTACTTGCCGTTAAAGCAATACAAGAGCAACAAGAAATAATAAACGAACAGGGAAAAAGAATAGAAAACCTGGAAAAACAAATTCAAGAACTGAAACAACTTATTCAAAACAAATAAAAATATCTAAAATTAAACGATTGCAGAAGTGCAAGAGTTTTGTGTAGTTTTTTTTCATAGATTTTACCCGCCGAGAGGCGGGTTTTTTATTCCTCGCTTAAAATATCCTTCGTAATCTTTGAAAGTTTGATTTATGATAATACATTTGCAAGTTGTTTCAAATTAACTCCTGTTTTAAAATGCCCCGAAAAACGGTAAATAAAAAGCGCATAAGAGAATTAATGCACCACTATACTTTTAAATTCCTTAAATGGAGATTAAAACACCTTTCCGACAATCAGTTTATATTGATACTTTCCGGAATTGTGGGATTTTTGGCGGGAATAGTGGCATTTCTTATAAAAGGTGCCGTACATCTTATCAGACTGCTGCTTAAAAGCGACTTATTCAGAGATACCCAAAATATCCTATACATAATATTTCCCGCAATAGGCATTTTTCTTACAGTTGTCTTTATAAAATACGTAATAAAACGTAAAGTCGAACACGGTATTCCGGGAGTTTTATATGCAATATCTCAAACTCACGGATTTATGCGAATGCATAACCTCTTTTCATCAATAGTAACAAGTGCATTTACCGTAGGTTTCGGCGGCTCCGTGGGGCTCGAAGGTCCTACCGTGGCAACGGGTGCCGCTTACGGCTCGGTTTTGGGGCGTTTTTTCCATCTTAATTACAAACACCGGATACTTATTTTGGGAGCCGCATCGGCAGGTGCCATGTCCGCAATTTTCAAAGCACCTCTGGCGGGAGTGGTATTTGCACTCGAAGTAATAATGATTGACCTGACTATGTATTCCGTAGTACCTATACTTATAGCTTCCGTTACGGGAGCCGTTACATCTTATTTCCTTTTCGGACTGGGTGCAATATATCCTTTCAGAATGAAAGACTCTTTCGTAATGTCTGATTTGCCTTATTACATAATACTCGGAATATTTACCGGATTACTGGCATCATATTTTACTAAAGTATATGTATTTATCGAAAAACAATTCTCTAAAATCGAGAACACTTGGCGTAAACTGATTATCGGAGGTTTCAGCTTAGGCATTTTAATATATTTCTTTCCGTTTTTTTACGGAGAAGGTTACGAAGTAACAAACTCCGCTTTACACGGAAACTTCGAATATCTTTTTGAAAATACATTATTCGAAAACTTTTCCGAAAACCAAATAGTCGTTTTTATACTCTTTGCCGTTATAATATTGCTTAAAGTCGCGGCAACATCTGTTACCTTCGGAAGCGGAGGAATAGGCGGTATTTTTGCTCCTACGCTTTTTACCGGAGCAAATGCCGGCTTATTTTTTACTCTCATTGTCGGAGCTTTGGGATTAGGAACTCTTTCTCACGAAAATTTTGCACTTGTAGCTATGGCGGGAATGATAGCCGGAGTATTACATGCTCCTCTAACGGCAATATTCCTCATAGGCGACCTTACCGGAGGATACGGACTTTTCGTACCTCTTATGATTGTCGCAACCATATCTTACGCAACAGTCCGGATATTCCATAAAAATTCGGTATATACAATACAATTGGCAGGACGAGGAGAACTTATGACTCATCATAAAGATAAAAACATACTTAAAATGATGAAAGTAAGAAACCTTATAGAAAACAATTTCGTTAAATTAAAACCGTATTATAATTTAAGACAAATAAAAGACGCTTTCCTGAAATCGGAGCGAAACGTATTCCCGGTAGTTGATGACGATAATAATTTTCAAGGACTTATTACATTGGCTAACTTTAAAAACATTATATTCGACAAAGAAAAATACGATAAAGTATATGCCAGCCAAATTATGTATAAACCCTCTGTAGTTGTTGATATTAACGATACTATGGCTGACGTTGCCCGAAAAATACAAAACAGCGGATTGTTTAACGTTGTTGTTTTAGACGGAACAAAATATGTGGGTTTCGTTTCCAGAGCAAATGTATTTTCGTCTTACAGGCGAATTATAAGAAAATTTTCCGACGACTGACAACATTACTTGTTTCGGTACGACTATGCAGGCAACTTCTTATACAGTCTCTTATCCGCTTTTATTTTATCTTTATTTTTTCCGAAAAATAAAATATTTTAATTTTGAGAAGTTTAAGAACTTGATTCTGTTTATATTTGCAAAATGAAAAAAGGCAAATTTATTGTTTTCGAAGGAATTGACGGCTCCGGAAAATCTACGATAAGCAAACTCGTATTCCGAAAATTAAACGACGATTACGGAAATACGCATCTTACTTTCGAACCTACCGACGGTCCGATAGGGTCTCTTATACGCAACATATTAAACAAAAGAATTATTGCGGATGAAAAAACTCTCGGAACACTGTTCCTTGCCGACAGACTCGACCATATAGGTAATCCCGTTTCGGGTATTTTAACTTATTTGGAAAAAGGAATACACGTTATTTCAGACAGGTTTTATTACTCGTCTTATGCATATCATGTTCCGCCTTTGTCTTTAGACTGGCTCATTAATGCTCACACGGTTTGTACCGAAATGCTCAGACCCGATATCGTTTTCTATATAGACTTGCCGGTCGAAGAAAGTCTTAAAAGACTGAAAAAAAGCAGACAATTCCGGGATATTTTCGAAACCCGCGAAAAATTAGAACAAGTTACGCTCAATTATAAAGAAGCTTTAAAAAGAGAAGGAAAAAAGGATAATGTCGTAATTATTGACGGTCTTGCAACCGTAGAAGAAATATTTAAGAAAGTAACGGAAAAACTGTCAACAATTATAGAATAAAATATAAAATATGAAAACATTAGCAAACGTTGCCCGTTTTATTACGGGATTGGTTTTTACGTTTTCCGGATTCGTAAAAGCCGTAGATCCCGTAGGTACGCAAATAAAATTCAGCGATTATTTCGAAGCAATGGGATTGGCGTTTTTAATGCCGTATGCCCTTGTATTTTCATTTGTTCTTAATGCGGCAGAACTTACGATAGGTTTAATGCTTGTTTTTAACGTGTTGCCCAAACTTGCAAACATAGTCGGCTTATTGCTTCTGTTTGTTTTTACTCCGCTTACGCTGTGGCTGGCTGTAGAAAATCCGGTTACCGATTGCGGATGCTTCGGAGATGCGGTTAAACTTACCAATTGGCAAACATTCGGTAAAAACGTCATACTTCTGCTCTTAATGTTGTTTCTGTATATTTACGAAAGAAAACAATCTTACGGTATATCCGGAAAAAAAGCAAAAATATTACTTGCCGTATTTATTATATTATCACTCGTTTTCGAAAAATACAATTATTGCAACCTTCCGGTTATTGATTTCAGACCTTTTAAAGAAGGAACAGATATAAAACAAGCCGTAACAGTTCCGCCGGATGCACCTAAAGACGTTTACGAAACAATACTGTATTATAAAAATAAAAAAAACGGAGAAAGAAAAGCATTCGATATAAATAATATCCCTTACAAAGATACTGCCGTTTGGGAATACGATACCACGATAACAAAACTTATATCAAAAGGATACGAACCTCCCGTGCATGACTTCTATCTTTCTAATCTTGCCGGACAGGACATTACCGATAAAATATTGAACTTCGACAGACTCACTCTTATCCTTATAATGCCTCGTTTAAAAGAAGGTTTGGAAAAAACAGACAAAGAAAAAATAAGGGCTTTGGCCGAATATGCCGAAAAAAATCATTATCCGTTCTATTGCTTTACGTCATCAGTATCGGACGAAATAGAAAGGCAAAGATTTAAGCTCCCCCGTAATGTCGAAATACTTACCGGAGATTATAAAATGCTTAAAACATTCATACGCTCTAATCCCGGATTTGTTTTGATGAAAAATGCCGTTATCCTTAAAAAATATCATTATAAAAATATTCCCGACCCCGAAGAAATAGAATCAATTAATATAAAAACACTTAAAAAATAATTAATACAAAATATAAAATATTATGAGAAAAAAAATTGTTGCCGGAAACTGGAAAATGAATACTATTGTAAGAGAAGGCGTGGCTCTTGCGGCAGCCGTTAATACGGAACTTAAAAATATTGATCTGCCCGAAAACGTAAAAGTAATTATCGCTCCGCCGTTTACACATATTGCGTTTGTAGAGCAAGTTACCGACGAAAATAAAGTAACAGTGGCAGGGCAAAACTGCGCAACCGAAGAAGAAGGAGCTTATACGGGCGAAGTAGCGGCAAAAATGCTGAAAGGATTAGGATGCTCGTCCGTAATTATAGGACACTCGGAACGAAGAACATATTACGGAGAAACTTCCGAAATATTGGTTAAAAAAGTTTATACGGCTCTTAAAAACGATTTAATGCCTATATTCTGCTGCGGAGAAAAACTCGAAGAAAGAGAAAGCAATAAACATTTCGAGGTAGTGGAATCTCAGATATCCGAAGCTCTGTTTCATTTGTCGAAAGAAGATTTCTCGAAAATTGTTATTGCTTACGAGCCCGTTTGGGCAATAGGAACCGGAGTTACCGCAAGCAAAGAGCAGGCGGAAGAAATGCATGCTTTTATACGTAAAACGGTATCGTCGCATTACGGAAAAGAAACAGCCGATAATTTGACAATACTTTACGGCGGAAGCGTAAAACCGGCAAATGCAAAAGAAATATTTTCAATGCCGAATGTTGACGGCGGATTAATCGGCGGCGCTTCACTTAAAGCCGACAGTTTTATTGATATTGTTAAAGCAGTTTTATAAACAACTATGACAAAAAATAAAATATTTACCGCAGGAGATAATAATCCGAAATCACGGTCGGATTGTTTCGTCTCTTTAGAACTTAAAAAAAACGGAGGTATTACCGTAAATCTTAAAAGCAAGGTTGAATCTCTTTACGGAGAATCAATACTTAATTTATGTCGCAAAGAACTGGAATTTTTCGGTATAAAAAATGCGCATCTCGAAATTACGGATACCGGAGCTTTGGATTTTACGATTGCGGCACGTATAGAAGCAGCGGTTAAGCAGGCAATAAATACCGATAAAGATTTTTTGCCGGAAATACTTCCCGAAAATAAATACTCAACCGAAAAAGAAAGATTTCGTTTTTCGCGATTGTATCTTCCCGGAAATACTCCGAAAATGATGCTTAATGCCGGCGTGCATAAACCTCACGGCATTATTCTCGATTTGGAAGATTCGGTTGCACCGGATAAAAAACAAGAAGCCCGCTTTCTGGTTCGTAATGCCCTCAGAAGCGTTAACTTTTACGGTGCGGAACGAATGGTGCGTATAAACCAGTTGCCTGCCGGTTTGGAAGATATAGAATTTGTTGCCCCGCATTATGTTAACTTATTGCTTATACCCAAATGCGAATCGGCAAAACAAATTCACGATACGGATGCCGAAATGAAAAGAATACGAAAAAAATACGGATTTGACTATCCTGTATATTATATGCCTATTATTGAAAGTGCATCGGGAATAGAAAATGCTTTCGAAATAGCGCGTGCATCCGAAAATGTTGTTGCAATGGCAATAGGACTTGAAGATTTTACCGCCGACTTGGGTGTTAAAAGAACCAAGGAAGGAACAGAATCATTATATGCGAGAATGCGTCTGGTAAACGCATGCAAAGCAGCCGGTATTCAACCTATCGATTCGGTATTTTCGGATGTGGGCGACGAAGAAGGATTAAGACAAACGGTAAAAGAAAGCAAAATGCTGGGATTCGAAGGTATAGGATGCATACATCCGCGTCAAATTGCACCCGTGCACGAAAGTTTTGCTCCCGATAAAGACGAAATTGCAAAAGCCGAAAAAATTATTGAAGCATTTAACAAAGCAAAAGCGGAAGGGCGAGGAGTAATATCGATAGGAACAAAAATGATAGATCCGCCGGTTGTAAAAAGAGCCGAAAAAATTCTTGCTTTATCGGCAAATTACCCTGTTTAATCAAAAAAAAAGCATGAATAAAAAGTTTGATTTTTTAAATTAAATTCTTTTACTATTTTTGTTCTAATAGTAAAAACTGATTTTAATCTTAAATTTAATATTGATGAAAAAAACAATTACTTTTATTTTGTTATTTGCAAGTTTTTATTTACAAGCTCAGAATATAGGAATTTTTGCCGGAGGAGGATTAGGAAATTTCAGACTCTCAGACGATATGTCAGACGGAAAAAATTCCGATTATATATTCACTTATTATGCAGGATTCAATTTCGAAAATACTATTGTTGAGAGACAGTTGTATTTTCAATTAGGACTGCAGGCAATAAGTCAGGGAAGCTCCGGAAATAGCGACAGTATATATTATTTTATGAATGCGGTTTATATTCCGCTGGAACTCAAATATAAATATTTTTTCAGTAAGAGAGGAGAGGGCTATGTTTTTGTATCCGGAGGACCTTTTTTCTCGGCATTTTATAAAGGAACAAAAACCGATATTGCTCTGGAAGATGCTGCGGCTGCCGATACAACCGGCAGAATTACTTTCGATCCCGATATAAAGTTCGGGAAATTATTTACCGACGATTTTTCCCCGTTCGATTACGGTATCCATACAAGTTTAGGATACGGTTACGACCATCTGCAGGTTACTTATAATTTGAGTTTCGGTCTTGCCGATATACTGACCTCGGAGCAACAAGAATTTTTCGGAGACGAAAGTTTTATAAAAACAATAAATCACTCGCTGACGATAGCATATTATTTTTCGAATAAATAAATGATTTTTTTAACTTAAATATTTTGCGGGATTTCCGAGTCTTTTTCCGGTATTCCGCTTTTTTTATGACAAAAAAAGAAAGATATAAGAAGATAATAGATTGGTTCTCCGAAAATATGCCGGTTGCGGAAACCGAACTTAATTACGAAAGCCCTTACGAGCTTCTCGTTGCCGTAATACTTTCCGCTCAATGCACCGATAAAAGAGTTAATATTATAACTCCCGTTTTTTTCGAACGTTTTCCGGATGTCCGGCATCTGGCCGAAGCCGAAGTGTCGGAAGTTTTTGATTATATTAAAACTTGTTCTTACCCTAATAACAAGGCAAAACACCTTGTGGGAGCGGCAAAGATGCTTGTTGAAGATTTCGAAGGTAAAATACCTTCGGATATTAAAGAGTTACAAAAACTTCCGGGTGTAGGCAGGAAAACCGCAAACGTAATATTGTCGGTCATTTTCAATAAACCTGCAATGGCGGTAGATACTCATGTTTTCAGGGTAGCTGAAAGAACGGGACTTACGGTAAACGCAAAAACGCCTTTAGCCGCAGAACGGCAACTCGTAAAAAATATTCCGCCGGAATTGCTCCCTGTGGCACATCATTGGCTTATACTTCACGGAAGATATGTTTGCCTTGCGCGAAAACCTAAATGCGATAAATGCGGTCTTAGAGATTTTTGTAAATATTACCGAAAAGAAATCAGTTCTTGAATGTCCAACGAACACCGAATTTGAATAGTCTGTTTTGCAGAGGATAATTGGTAACGTAATACGGCAAAGTTTCCGTATTCATAAAAGAATTTATGTGCATGAATTTGAAAAACAGCATAACGTTGCGTTTTATTTTCATGTCTGCAAATACCGTTACGTAAGGATAATTTCCGGTAAGTTTTTTATTGTTGTTTTCAAAATAAAATTGTCCGGTTGCGGGGTTGAAATTAAAAGATTTGTATTCTGAAGAATAATAAACTTCGAACCCTAAATGAATTAAAAGAGTTTTGTTGTACAGCATTTTTAAATAAACGGATTGATAAAGCGACAATTCCGGAAGACTGATTATGTTATCGTCCGATGATTTTTCCCACAATATTTTATTTATAAAAGTAAATCTTTTAAGGTTAAAAGTTTTCTCCGCCGAAGCGGATATTATGCTTACGGAATTATCTGCTTGTGCAGGCATGCTCGTAATATCGTAATATACATAATTGTTGATAAGTGCCGAATTAACGTTAAATTTCAAACGGTAGTAAGAGAAAAGATACGAAAAACTTAAATCTGTTCTGTCAATTTCCGAGAAATTATTTTCCCATATGTAATGATTTGAGTAATAAGTGTTTATAAAATAATCCGGTTTTTGATGAGTGTATTGAATTTTTAAATCTGCTTCGGATTTCAGTTTGTCTTTAAATAATGTTTTTTCGAGTTTTGCTCTTATGCGGTAATCTCCGGAACGGTATCCTCCGAAAAAGTAATCTCCGTAAATTTCGGTATGTATTTTTCCGGAAAAATCGGAATGTAAATTTCCGTTTATGCGGTTTTCGAAGAAAGTATTTGTATTACCTTCGAATATATAATTCTTAAAATTGTAAATATTATACAATTTACCGTGAATCGCGACATCAAATCCGAATTTATGCTTTTCTTCGAATATTTTTTCGCTTTCGAATTTAAAACTGTTTGATAAAGATTTTACGGCGACCGAATCATATGTATATCCGTTTTTATAAAAGAAATTAAGATAATAATTGTTTTCGGCGGTTTCTTCGTCGGTATATACTCTGTATCTTCTTGCAAGCCGTAAATTATGAGATATGCTGAATTTCGGCTCCGGAACTTTAATAATAGTATCTCTGTATGATAAATTTTTATAGTTTCCGAGTATGTATTTTTGCGTAACGGAAAATTCCTGATTAAATAAAGTGGAAACGGAATGTTGCAGGTAATGTTCCGGAACGTTTAAATCCGCTCCGAGAGTATCGATGTATCCGCCGCTGTTTTTAAGTTTAAATTTATTAAAAATATAACTTACGAAAAGTTTGTATTTGTTTTTTTTGTAGTTCGATGTAATTCCTACGGAATTAAGACTGTTTGCCTGGTCTAAATATTGTCCTAACGAGGATATGAAGTTATATTGTATTCCGAGATTCAGATTCGGATTTACGTTTTGGGTATGAATAAAATCTATTGTTTGCAGATCTACGGTTTTTGTACTTGTGGTATGAAATACCGAAGTGTACGGGCGGCGTGTGTTATAAAACATTATATTTTGCGAACCGAGAATGTAATTTTTAAAAGGTTCGTTAAATAAAAACTCGGTCAAATAAGAATCGGGTCTTTTAAAAAAATCTTCGGAGATGCATGCAGAACCTATGTTTCCCAAATCTGCCGGTAATATGTCGTTTTTATATGAGGGTTCAGCCCTGTGAAAAAGGTCTAAAATACTGTCATTGTAATTTACCGGAACTTCTTCGAAATTATCCGGTAAACTTAAAGTTACGAGTATATTTCTTAAAGAATCGGCGTCGTGTTGCGCCTCGGCAAGATTAACTGTCCCGGTTAATAAAAACAGAGTTAAAAACAGATGTATTCGGATATTTATTTTAAGCACTTCAGTTAATTTATCTCAACATTTTTATTGCGGAAACTCCGTTTACGTATTCTTCGGCTTTTTCTGTCGCAAGACGGCATAAAACGGTTCCGCTTGCATCCGACTCTTCCAGTAAACTTAATGTGTTTTTGTAAATGTCGTCAAGTTCCGTTTCCACTTTGTCGTTTTTATATCCTTCTATTTCGTTGGTCATTTGTATTATGTCGCCTCCGTTAATTATATATCCCGGAACGTAAAGAATGTTATTTTGTTTTAACATTTCCGCATCTTTAATATTTTTTAACGGTTGGTTGGTTCCTCCCGTTAAGATTTTACATTTAAGTTTAGACAACGATTCTGTGCTTATCATTTTTTCGGAAGCACAAGAGCAGAAAATATCGCATTTTGTTTCGTATATTTTATCCGGTTTTTCTATTTTTATATCTCTTACTTCGTCTTGTATTACCTTTATGCGATCGTATATTTTGTCGGTAACGGTTAAATCCGCACCTTCTTCTATAAGTTGTCTTACAAGTTGGGAACCTAAATCTCCTATACCCTGAACAACTATTTTCAGTCCTTTTAAACTTCCGGATTTTAATTTGTGTTTTGCAACCGCTTTCAATCCTTTAATCATGCCTTTTGCACGATTTACGTATATTTGCCCGAGTCCGCCGTGCGATTCTTCCATTCCGAGTATGTATTCCGATTCTTTACGGACATATTTCAAATCTTTATAAGAAACCCCTTTGCTTATGGACATAAAAAGTTCGCCTCCGCGTCTGTTAAGAAAAATTCCCAATGCTCTGAAATACATCTCCGATTTTACTTCTTCGGGCTTTCCGAGTAATACTATGGCACCTCCGCCCATGCTTCGTTTAAGTAAAGCGGCGCGCAAAGAGTTGTAATATGCAATGTCCAATGCATCGGCAACAGCTTCGTCTTCGTCTTTATAATGAAATAATTTTGCCGAAGCGTTGGCAGGCCCTAAAACTATGCTGTCAACGGCAATAATTGCTTTTAATTTTAAAGATTGTTCTTCAAAAAATAACAACTCGCGACTGTTGTTTCTGCGCATATGTTCGAAAATACTCATAATATTTGATGTTTAGTTTTGTTTATCGGTTTCGGATGCGGCTGCCAGTATTATGCTGTTGAGCTTGGATATTTCGGAATCCGAACGTGATGTCAGAACAACCGGAACCGAAGCTCCCAAAATAACAGCGGCAGGATGTGCACCGGCAAAAGCAAATGATTTGTATAATACGTTTCCGGTTTCGATATTAGGCATTAATAATATGTCGGCATCTCCGGCAACTTCCGATTCTATTCCTTTATGCAAGGCACTTTCTTTGCTCATTGCATTATCTAAAGCCAACGGTCCGTCAACAATGCAATCGGGTAATTGTTTACGTTGGGCTTTTTTCGACAATACTGCAGCATCTGTTGTTGCGGGCATTTTTTCGTTTATTGTTTCTACTGCCGCAATAATTGCAACTTTCGGGCGCTTTATTCCCGTTTTATGCATAAATTTTACGGCATTTGCAATTATTCCCGTTTTTTCCGTTAAATCGGGGGCAATATTCATAGCCACATCGGTAATTCCTATAAGTTTATGATAATAAGGCAGCTCGAATAATGCAAAATGAGAAAGCAGCGGAGATTCTTTTAAACCGTATTCTTTGTTTAATACGGCTTTTAAAAGTGTTGCCGTAGATGTATAACCTTTCATTAATATATCGCCGTTGCCTTCGTGTATAAGTTTAACGCTTTCTTTAACGGCTCGGTCATTATTTTTTATGTCGATAATTTCGGTTTTATTCGCATCGTATCCTTTTTCTTCGCATATTAATTTTATTTTGTTTTTATCTCCTACAAGAACAGGATCGATTATATTTTTTTCAAATGCTTTAAATACCGCATCTAAAGAATGCTCGTCGGCGGCAGATGCCAGAATTAAACGTTTAGGGTTGCCTTTGTTAATTCTTTCAGAATAAAAATCCGAAAATTTTTTAAGCATAATCGTATTTTAGAAAATTAAGCACAAATTTACATTAAATTTTTTAATTTTAAGATTTACTTGTGTTGTTGCCGCGAAAATAATTTTGTAATTATTTAACCTTACGTTAAAATTAAGACTGTTAAAAATATTACTTTCGATATTTCTAATTTTATAAAAAAAATATGGAAATCTTAAAAGTTGAGAAACTTTCTAAATCGTACGGAAATAAAACATTGTTTGAAGATATATCTTTTGTTGTTAACGAAAAAGAGAAAATTGCGCTGGTTGCTGCAAACGGTTCGGGGAAAACAAGTTTGCTTAATATTATAACCGGAAAAGATATTCCCGATTCGGGAAAAATAAATATTAAGCCCGGTTTAACTGTCGGATACTTGGAGCAGGAAGCAAATTTTGACGATAATCTTACATTAATAGAGCAAGTTTTAAATTCCGGAAACGGTATTTCTGATGTAGTCAGAGAATACGAAAAAGCCGTTATTTCCGGAAATCGGATGTTAATGCAAAAAGCTGCCGACGAAATGGATCGTGTAGGAGCTTGGAATTTTGAAAGAGAGATAAAAACAGTATTAACGAAATTAAATTTAACGGATTTCGAAAAACTTACGGGGCAACTTTCGGGCGGACAGAAAAAACGATTGGCTTTGGCGGTTGCTTTACTTAACAAACCGGATTTTCTTATACTCGACGAACCTGTTAATCATCTTGATTTCGAGATGATTGAGTGGTTGGAAGGGTATATATCGAAATCGCCTTTGACATTATTGACGGTAACTCACGACAGAAGGTTTTTGGATAATGTAAGCAATGTTATATTAGAACTTTCCGATGCGAAAATTTACAGATATAACGGTAACTATTCGTATTTCTTAAGAAAAAGAAAAGAGCGTATCGAAAATATGAATGCCGAAGCCGAAAAAATCAGAAATTTATTGAAAAAAGAGGAAAAATGGATGAACCGGCAACCCCAAGCTCGTGCTTCTAAAGCAAAAGCCCGGACAGACAGATTCTACGAATTAAAAGAAAAATCAGCTAAAAATTATAATGATAAAACTTTTAATATAGAAATAGAAGGCAAACGTTTGGGCAAAAAAATAGCTGATATTTACAACATAAGCAAAAGTTTGGGAGGAAAACTTCTTATTAATGATTTTTCGTATAAGTTCTCTAAAGGCGAGAAAATCGGTATATTCGGCAGTAACGGAGCAGGAAAAACAACTTTTCTGAATATTATAGCCGGAGAATTGCCTGCGGACAGCGGAAGAATAGAAATCGGAGAAACTGTTTCGGCAGGTTATTTTAAACAAAAAAGTATTGATGCGGACGAAGATGTAAGACTTATTGATTATATAAGAAATATTGCCGATGTTGTTAAACCGGGAAAGAACAGAGAAATGTCGGCGGCACAATTTGCCGAATATTTTCTTTTTCCGAGGAAAATGCATTACAATTATATATCGCAACTCAGCGGAGGCGAGAAAAAACGTTTGTATTTACTAAGTATTTTAATGAAGAATCCTAATTTTCTGATTCTTGACGAACCGACTAATGATTTGGATATTATGACTGTCGGTATTTTGGAAGACTATCTTTTAAAATTTACCGGAACTGTTTTGTTCGTTTCACACGACCGTTCTTTTACTGATAATGTTGCCGAGTCGTTGTTTATTTTCGAAGGAAACGGAAAAATCAGGCATTTCCACGGAAATTATACCGATTACGTAACTTACATTAACAATAAAAAGGAAAATAAACAATCTGAAAGATTACCCGAAAAGAAAAAGAAAAAAAGCTCGGGAAAATCATCGGTTGGTAAATTATCTTACAAAGAAAAACGTGAGATGGAGATGCTCGAAAAAGAACTTGACATACTTAATAACGAACGCTTGGAAATTGAGAATTATCTGCAGGGAGGCATTTATGACGAAAAAGAATTAGCGGAAAAATCAAAACGATTACCCGAATTAACAAAAATTATTGACGAAAAAGAAATGCGATGGCTTGAACTCAGCGAAAAAAAATAGATGTTTAAATTTATGTTGTTTCCTGATTTTTTCCGGAAATTCTTGTTATTGATTAAACTTTATTGTCTTTCGACAGTCTTATTATTTAAAAATATTAGTTTTTTAAGACATCCTCGTGTTGCCGGCAAAACATTGGCAATATAATGTTTTAACTGTCTGTTTACCTTTTCGGAAAATATTTTAATAATAAAATAATAATTCAGAATGAAAAAGACAATACGAATTACGGGTTTAATTTTATTAATTGTTTATTTATCATCTTGTAACTCTCGCATACAATATTTTAATGCTTTGTATGACGATACGTCTGCAACAGATACTGTTTCTGCAAAAAAAATGACTTATGACAAAAACTCGGGAATACTTTATATGATATCAAATAACGATGAATTTTTTGTTGTTAATTTGCAAGTTGCGGACAAAATGATGCAAAAAAAGATTTTACTTTTCGGAATGACCGTTTGGTTTGACGAGTTCGGAAAGAAAAAAAAATATAGAGGCATAAAATATCCGGTCGGTAACATGAAAGGAAAAATGTCGTTAAAAAAAGAAATCGGAGGTGATTTTGCTCATAACAGGCATAAACTTAATTCCGAGTTGCATGAAGTAGGAATTATAGGACCGGGCGGAGAAAAAGAGATGGAAATAACCGATACGCGTTATAAAACCGATATTGAAGCCGATATAACATTTGATTCATACGGAATGATGTATTACAGATTGAAAATTCCGTACAATAAATTAGATATAAAATATGAAGATTTATTATACCTTAATCCGGATATAGGATTTGTAACCGGACATGCCGAAATGAAAAAATCCGCCGGAGCAGGTATGAAGCCGGGAGGAATGAGCGGCGGTATGCGCGGAGGAGGCGGTGCCGGAATGCAAGGCGGAAGAAGATCCGGTATGCAGAGACCCGATTACTCGGAAAAGAAATCTTTAATGACGGAAACTTCTTTTTGGGTTAAAAATATAAAATTCGCAAATACTCTTGATGAATAAATAATTTCTTAAATTTGCAAAAAACAAAAAATGCAAAAAAAGAATCTTGACCCCATAGGAAAGCTGATGGGTTTGCGCTATAAATCCCATCCCTGGCACGGAATCGAAATCGGGGAAGACGCTCCGGAAATTTTAACCTGTTTTGTTGAGATGGTGCCTACCGATACCGTAAAATACGAAGTAGATAAAGCCAGCGGATACGTAACTATTGACCGACCGCAAAAATTTTCGAGTATCTTACCTTCGTTATACGGATTTATACCCCAAACTTATTGCGGAGATAACTTGGCGGACGTAAGCCGCAAAAAATTAAAACGCCCCGAGATTATAGGAGACGGCGACCCGCTCGATATTTGTATTTTAACGGAAAAAGAAATCACTCACGGCGATATCCTCGTACAGGCAAAACCCATCGGCGGCTTTAGGATGATTGACGGCAACGAAGCCGACGATAAAATTATTGCCGTATTAAAAGACGATGCTGTTTACGGCGAATATAACGATATATCCGATTGCCCGGAAGCAGTCGTTGACAGACTTAAACATTATTTCCTGACCTATAAAGACATGCCCGGTATCTCTAACCATAAATGTGAGATAACTCATACATATAATAAAAATGAAGCTTTAGAAGTCATAAGAAGGTCTGTAAAAGATTATCGCAACTATGTCGAAAATCTGTTATTTGAGAGATAAAGAAAAAAAATTAAAAAAAATTAAAAAAAATAAATATAATTTTTGCATATTAATTTTTTGCTTTTACCTTTGCACCGCTTTTAAAGAAAAGAGCACGACTCCTTAGCTCAGTTGGTAGAGCAACGCCCTTTTAAGGCGTGGGTCCTGCGTTCGAGCCGCAGAGGGGTCACCCCGAGCCGCCGGTATAATTCGGCGGCTTTTTTATTTACTGCAAAAATTATGCAAAATTATACACTATTACTTTCCGTTGATTTTCGTTATTTAAATAATTGATAAAAATCAATTATTATTTTGCTGCATGTCAGACCAAAACCCCCGCTTTATGTTATATAACATTTTTTTACCGCAGAATTTTTTATTTTCTTTGTAAGTGAATGCTTACTTACAAGTAATGAACGCAACATTGTCAGACAGGCAAAATCAAATACTTGCAATATCCGTCGGGATTATACATACCTCAGGTATACAGGGGTTTACCATTAAAAGTCTTTCCAATGCAATCGGCTTTACGGAAGCTGCCATTTACAGGCATTTTAAAAGTAAAAATGAGATATTATGTGCAATTCTGGATATGTTTATTCTTAAACTTAAAAAATTTGCACTTACAGTAAAAGGTTCTCAAATAAGTTCTTTCGAAAAAATTAAAATGGTTTACGATAAACTTTCTTCCGTATTTACGGAAAAACCAGCATATGTATCGGTTATTTTTGCGGAAGAAATATTTAAAAATAACGCATCTTTATCTAAAAAAGTCGGAAAAATATTAGAACTTAACAACAATGCTTTTAAAGAAATCATTGAAGACGGTCAAAAAAATAATGAAATTACTAAAGATATAGAAAGCGAAGAACTTACCTTAGTTGTTATGGGAGCTTTTCGTTTATTGGTCAAGAATTGGAAAATGCGGGATTTTTCCTTTGAATTAAAGGCTAAAGCCGATAAACTTTATCTGAGTATTGAAACATTATTAAAATCGGAAAGAAAATAATTTTTATCTTTATATTTTTAATTACTAACTTTTAATTATTTAATTATGTATACCAAAACTACAAAAAATCAAAGAACGATTGCAGCGGCTGTTGCAGTTATTGTAGGGCTTTATTTGTTGTTGATTGCGCCTACGCAAGCCATGACGACATTAAAATTGGCTTTACATGCCGTAATGGAAAGATTAATTCCGTTTGATCCGGATTTCTATACGGCAGTTCCGATTCTGGGAACAACTTTTGACATCTGGATTATTTTATTAACATTCGGAGGTTCACTATTATTGGTATTGGCTTACCGCATTTACAAAGGTAACCTCAATGCAAGAGCTGCCGGACTCGGAATTACCGCTATAGCTTCCGTTGCCGGAATGACAATGTTTATCCCCTGGATGGTATTAATCGTATCAGATTATTCTAACGGTCCCGTACCCGGTATTTTACCTCCTCCGGCTGATGTTAACGTTATGCCTTCGGTAATATGGATTATGGTAATCGGTCTTATCGGATACTTTGTATTTTTATTGTCTGATAAAGATACAATTAAAAACAAAATCTTTAAAAGCATTGTATATACGGGTATCGGAATTGTTGCAGGTATGGTATTCATGAATGCACAACACGGTGTTCGTTATTTCGAATTTATACCCGAATATTTAACGGATAATCCTACATTACAACGCTACGATAATCCGCTCGGAAACCCTCATACTAATTTAGATTATTATGATGCATTGGCACTTACAACTATTTCTCAAGAACAAGTAAACCACTTAAAAGCCGGAGAAAAAGTTGCCATCGTACGTAAAGATCATACCGTAGATAACGTTGTTGTCAAAAAAACAAAACCCGAATATAATCCAAATACTCTTTCATTATTCTTGGGAGGATACGGAAACTACATTGCATCTTATTTAATGGTATTCTTAATTCCCTTCGTATTCTTACGCAAACGTTGGGCTTACAATGCAATGCTTATGGCTGTATTATTCTCTGCCGTAGCAACTTATTGGAATGCCATAATAAGAGGATCTTTCGAATGGGTAATCGGAGGAACTTTATCATTAGGTTTATTGGTATTTATGCTTTTACCGATATTCAAACAATTCCTTACCGAACCTTATCCCGAAGAAGAAGGTGAAGAATAAATATTAAAAAAAACGTGTCGCAACTAAATAACAGACAACTTTTTCTTTATCGGTTGCGACATGTTTTTAATTCGAACAAAATAATTTAAGTCTGAATATTTTTTTATTTTTATTATAATTAATATATTTAGATTTTTATTATTTGTTCACTAAAATTATTTATCATGGATCCAAAAACAACAATTCTAGATTTAGTACTTTTGCTTTTAACCGGAGTTACGGCTCTTTATATGATTTATCGCTTTGTAACGGCTCTTAAAACATCAGAAGACAAGCCGAGATATTACATAATGAACATAATCGCTTTTGCCGTAATTCTTGTTGCCGGAGTTTTAGTTATTTTCTTTGATTTTCAAGTTCTTAACAGACCTGAAATTAAAATTGTGGCAACTCTTATTCCTTTTGCTTTGGCAATAGGACTTGTTTGCAGATTTTACAAACAATATGCAAATTATTTCAAAATCTTTTTGTTAATCGGTCTAATACTGATAATCTTATTAAATTACGATGTTATCAGTGCAAAATTTATTTATCCGATATTCCATTCGGTTGCAGGACTTACAATTTTTGCCTTACCGATAATAGCGGTAAAAAAGAAATTGGTTGACCCCGGATTCATCGGAGTTACGATAGGAGGAGCAATAATAGGAATCGGAGGTATTGCACTGGCATTTCTCGGAGCAGGTAAACCCCTCTTGGGAATATTTACGGCTGATGTTGTTTTTGCTATCTTAACACCTATCTTATTTCTTATGACTTTAGGATTTGCTTACGGATTTATGAAAGATCTGAAAAATCCCGTGAAAAAATAACTTTATTTTGAAGTATTAAACACAGATGAAAATAAATTATTAACAAAAATCAAAAGGTGAATTATGAACAGATTTAATTATCTTTTCTCCTCCACAAAAGGTCTGATACTGACGGCTATTTCTTTAATAGCCATTGTAACGGCGGTATTCCAAACACTGTCGGGACCTATGGTGGAATGGGGAATAAAAGATGTTACGGTAAAACTGCTCGGAATGGATTTAAATCCGCAAGAAAGAGCAGGACGAATTATTATGCTTTATCATACCATTGCAATGGCTGTCGTTGCTATTGAAGTGTATATGATAACATCAATTGTCCCGATGCGAAGACACGAGCAAAGAAATATCAATATGTTTATAACCGTAGGTTATATGACAGCTATGGTATTCGGCTTAGGTTTTGCATATTGGGGACATAACTTTACTTTCCACGGACTTTTTCTCGTAGGACAGTCATTAGTATTCTTTTCGGGCGTAATGTTAGCCGTAGCGCTAAATCCCTGGAAAAAAGAATATTATGTTACGGATAAAGAATTTGCACACTTTAAAAGCGGTATGGACATGGAGAGAATGGCATTCTTTGTAATGACAATCGCCATGCTTATATCTGCCGGCTACGGAGCAGTTACCGGTTCGTTCTGGTCTAACGGACACGAAACATTCTTAGCCGAAGATCTTATCAGAGATCCGCATAAAACTCATTTGCAAAAAGCCATTATAGGTCACTTGCATATTATGCTTACTCTTATTGCCGTTGCTATAACTCTTGTTGTGGGAAGATGGCTTAAATTCAAAGGAGTATTCCATAAAATAGCTATGCCTTTTATGATTGTAGGAACAATAGTTATTGCCGGCGGTGTATGGTCGGTTGTATGGACTCACATGGCTCACACCTTTATATATATAGGTTCTGTGGGCGTAATGCTTGCAGCTTTTATGCTTGTAATATTCAGCTGGAAAAAACTTATTCATGATAATGCTGCCGAAATGGGATACGAAAACCCGAATTTTATTCAAAAATTAAAAGCATTATTCCACGACCCGATAAAATTCGGACCCGGCTGGCAAATGGTATTTATGAATTTTACCGTGAGCGGCGTGGGTATTTTTATGGCTATAAAATTAGAGCAAATATTCAGAGTATGGCCTGCTCGCGAAGAACGTATCACATTAACCGGACACTGGCATATTCTTGCAGCTCTTATAGCAACAATTATTATAATGTATTATGTTGATATTGTCGGAATAAAAGGCAAAATCAGAAAATGGTTCGGATGGATTTTAATTATCGGATCCGATATTGCATTTGCATCAATGACAATTTATTCGATGAAACGATTAGTTGTTCCGAATGAAGTTGCACAACAAGGTGTTGTTAATACAACAATGTTACTTACCGATTTCGGATTAGGCGCAATTCTTGTTTCTTTGGCAATTTTATTGGGTTGGAAATTATTCGACTTATTCCAAAAAGACGGTTTATGGAAAAAAGAAGCCGAAAATCCGGAATTAGAAGCGGAAAAAACATCCGATCCTGTTTTTAATTTAAAAAGAGAAAGCGAATTTAATACAGAAGGAGGTGTGAAATGAGAAAGTTAGTATATTTATTTTTCGTATTATTTGCATTTGCAAGTTGTTCAAAAGAAGTTATAGTAAATCAGGAAGTTAAGCCTGTTGATACAGGCGTAAACCCCGACGAGTGGGTTCTTGTTCCCGCAGGACATTTTTACTATAATATGCATGCTCACGATGCCGTTATCGATAATGACTATGAAATTATGGTAACAGATGTTACAAATAAACAATATGCCGAATTTATGAATAAAGCAGTTGCCGCAAAAGCAATAAAAATTGACGGCGACAGCATAAAAGGTCATTATCCCGGCGATCCGTTCGACGGCTATTTGCACGAATGGAAAATACCCGAAGGTGATTATGTATTAATGCCTTTCGGCGAGCCCGGTTCTCATATAAAACTTGTTGACGGTAAATTTGTTGTTGACAAAGGTTTTGAAAATCATCCGGTTGTAATGGTAACTTGGTTCGGAGCTAAAGCATATGCCGATTTTTACGGTTACCGTTTGCCTACCGAAAAAGAATGGGCAAAAGCAGCAAGAGGAACCGATAAACGCGCATATCCTTGGGGAGACGAAATCTCTGTTGCCGTTACCAATTTTAAAAGCAGTCATAACGCAATTCAAAAAATGCTTGACGCAAAAATCGGAAGAACAACTCCCGTAGGATACTATAACGGTAAAAAATACGGTGATTTTCAAACCGAAGATAACAGAAGCCCCTACGGATTATACGATATGGGCGGAAATGTATGGCAATGGGTAGGCGATGATTATCCTGATGTTCACTATCGTTATATGAGAGGCGGAAGCTTTGACAATTATGAATACAATCTTTTTGTATGGGCAAGAAACAGTGCAGGACCCGATTATTACGGAATTAATGTCGGTTTCAGATGTGCAAGAGACGTAAAAACCGAAACAGTTACCGAAGTAGCGGTAGATTCGGTTTCTGCCGATACCTTAAAGGTTGAAGAAATAGAAGTTAAAGTTGAAGAGATAGAAAAATAGGTGTAATTCAATAAGTTTTCAGTTCTCGATTTTACTTAAGTAAATTATCGGGAATTGGAAACTTATTTTTTAAAGAAACAGAATGTCATATAATATTAAAAGCAAAATAAAGGATTACTGGCAACTTATAAAGAGTTTGCAAACCTTTTTGTTACTGCTTACCGGAATAACCGGATTTTTAAGCAGCAGATGCCCATATACCGGTTGGGAAACATTTGTTTTAATGATTGTCAGTTTGTTTTTGGCAATAAGCGGAACTACGGTTTACAACATGGTTTACGACCGTAAAATTGATGCAAAAATGAACAGGACAAAAAATCGTCCCATACCTTCCGGAAGAGTATCGGTTAAAGAAGCCGTAATACTCGGAACGGTTTTAAATGTTATCGGGCTGGGTATCGCATTTTGGTTAAGTCCTCTTTATGCTTTGGTTGTTTTTGCCGGATTATTTATTGATTTTATCGTATATACCGTATGGCTGAAACAACGTTCTCCGTGGTCTATAGTATGGGGCGGTATTTCCGGAGGCATGCCTATATTGGCGGGAAGAGTTCTCGGGACCGGAGAAATCGATATGATAGGAATTTTTCTGGCATTATCTATTTTGTTTTGGATACCTACCCACATCATGACTTTTAACATGAAATATTTTGATGATTACAAGAGAGCCGGAGTTCCGACATTCCCCGAAAAATACGGTTTTAAAAAAGCAAGAATAATTATAGCCGTTTCTACCGTAGTTTCTGCCGTTACTTTTGCTGCCGGAGCTTTTTTTCTCGGAATAGAGTGGGGGTTTATAAGAGTTCTTATTCTTTTGGCTGTTGTTGCAACGGCATTTGCGGTTTACGGCATCTTAAAACCTTCCGACAAGATGAATTTCAGACTATTTAAACTTGCTTCTTTAAATATGCTTTTTGCTATGATTATTATTATTTTAGGTTCAATTTATTATTAAAAAGACAAAGATATTATGCCGAAAGTTCACAAAAACGTATTGATACTTATAGCGGGAATTTTATGGACAGGAGTTGGAATTCTCCTGAATTTTTTTGCAAGCAGATGGATTCCCGTTCTTTCTTCGGGAGAATTAATATTCGGGATTATTTTGGGAATAGCGGGCGGAGCGGCAATTGCATATTTCGGTTTCGGAAAACTTGCCGATAAAAATATTATGAGAATTGATGCTTACGAAGGCAAAGTTTGTATGTGGGCATTCCAAAAATGGCAATCTTATATTCTTATTATTTTTATGATAAGTCTGGGTATTTTTATGAGAACAAGCGGTTTAGTTCCTAAAATTATTCTTACTCCGATGTATATTGCCATAGGTTTAGCGTTGTTTATTTCGAGTTTCAGATATTATCTTTTTCTTTTTAAGCAGAAAAAGTAAATATGATTAAATTAAAAAAAAGAGATTTAATTTTATTTACCGGCTTAATATGGCTTTGGGCAGGAATATTGCTTTTGTTCAGAGCTTATTCGTGGCTTCCTCTTTTAAACGGAAAAGAGATGCTTGCGGGTTTTTTTGCGGCAATTTTAATTGCCTTTATAAAAATAAAACTTATTTTTAAGAAACTTACGGAAGGCAATATAAAAAGAATTTCAGGTATTAAAGACGACAAAGTAAGCATTTTAAAATTTCACTTACCGAAAGACCAAATTTTTATAATAATAATGATAGTAGGCGGTTCTTTGCTGCGAAAATCAAATATTATATCTAAAGTTTATCTTATGCCTGTTTATGCGGGTATCGGTTCGGCAATGTTGTATTCTGCCGGACTTTATGTTTCTTACTTTTTGAAATCAACCGAAAAAATTAAAAAAGAATAGAAAAAACGCAAAAGGTTTTTATATGATATGTGTCAAATACACATAAGTTTAATCATTATTTAAAATTTGAAATATGAAAAGAACCGTTATTTTATTGTTTGCGTTTTTATTAAGTGCCGGTATTGTTAGTGCTCAGACAGGAGGTTTGTCGGCATCTAAATTAGGCACTTATTGTACCGAAACCGTGCCTGCGGGAGCAATTGAGTTTGAACCGGCTTTTAATTTATCATCTTCAGTTTCTTTTTTTGATTCGAACGGTGATGTAAGAGATTTATTTATGTCGGAAGACAGTACTCAATATTTTTCGTCTTTGGGTTTAAGATTTACTTACGGATTGTTTGAAAATTTTGAAGCCGGAATCAGTTTGCCGTTTGACGTAAGTACATTGAGTGCGGGCGTTAAATACAAACTGCCTTTAGACATAAAACCGGAATTTGCATTAATGGCAGGTTATAACGGTATATACGGAAATAATATTTACGTAAAACGCGATGAAGTATCGGAATCGACTTCGTCTGTTGCGTTCGGTATTATTTCGACGTATGAAATATCGGATAAGCTGAGTGCGGATTTTAATGCTCAATATCAAAAACATTTAAATAAAACCGTTGCCGGGCATGACAGAGGATATTACGTAAATACCGATATAGGTTATTATTTGTTTGAAAATATTAATTTTATAGCCGGATTTTATTATTTATTCAGAGATCATGAAAATCCGGAACTCGATTCTTATTTGTTTACGTTTAATCCGGGTATAGCCGTAGAAAGAGCAGAGCGTTTTATTTTGGTTTTAAATGCTCCTTTTGATTTATTCGGTAAGAATGAGTATAAAACAAAGGGTTTCGGTTTGGCATTAACAATACTTTTAAATTAAAAATTTGAGAAAAATGGACAGAAAATTTATTATAGCGGGAGCTGTTCTCGGCGGATTGGCAGTTGCGATAGGAGCTTACGGAGCTCACGGCGGAGCAAAATACATGACTCCCGAAACGGCAATTACTTTCGGTAAAGCCGTAAAATATCAAATGCATCATGCATTGGCAATATTAATAACTGCGTTGCTTACGGCACATATGCCCCGACAATCTAAGATATTAAATTTGGCGGGATATGCTTTCTTGGGCGGAGTAGTATTTTTTTCCGGAAGTTTATATCTTATAGTTTTTGCCGGTGCTCATCCGGGATATATAACTCCTTTCGGCGGAACTTTGTTTGTGGCGGGGTGGTTGTTGCTGGTTTATGCCGCTTTAAAAAACAAAAAACAAGAATAGTGTTATGGCTTCGTTCGATAAGGTTATCTTAGTTGACGAAAATGATAATCAGACCGGTACAGAGGACAAAATGCAGGCACATTTGAACGGTAATCTTCACAGAGCATTTTCCGTATTTTTGTTTAACGACAAAGGAGAAATGTTGTTGCAAAGGCGGGCTTTGAGCAAATATCATTCGGGAGGGTTATGGACTAATGCGTGTTGCAGTCATCCACAGCCCGACAGCAGTATTGACGAGGATTTAAAAGATCGATTGCTTTTTGAAATGGGGATTGAGTGTAAACTTGATTATTTGCTTAGTTTCAGGTATAAAGCGGAGTTTTCCGACGGTATTACCGAAAACGAGTTAGATCATGTTTACTACGGATATTTTAACGGTATTCCGCATCCTAATCCTGATGAAGCGGAAGATTGGAAATGGGTTGATATTGCCGATATTGAGGATGATATTGACCGGCATCCGGAAAAATATACGGAGTGGTTTAAGATTATTTTTCCGGTTGTTAAGGAAAAGGTTGCAGGTAATTAAGATAAAACAATCTTTGAAACAAAATATTCGGGATTTGAAAATATAAAACGGGAATGTCCTTATTTACAAAGATATTCCCGTTTTAGTCATTAATATTTTGCGGCTTGTTTTTCTGCTTCGGCAACAATTTTGTCGGCTTTGTTTTGAGCTGCTTTTATTATGTTGTTTGCTTGCTTGTCGGCTTGTGCATTTATTTTGTTTGCCTGTTGTTTTGCTTTATCTACCAATTCTTTTTTAGATATTTCGGCAGCTTTTTTTGCAAAAGGATTTTTAGCTTGGCGTATTAATTTATCGCCTTGTTTTTCGGCTTCGGATATAAGTCGTTTACCTTGTTTGTCGGCATTTGTTCTTATGTTTGCGGCTTGTTTTTCGGCTTCGGCAATAATTTTGTCTGCTTCTTTTTTTGCATCGGCAATAATTTTGTCTGCTTTTTCTTTTGCATTGTCTTTTATGTCGTTTGCTTTATCCGAAAGTTCGTTTTTAATATCATCGGTAAGAGAAGTTGAGATGCCCGATATTTGCGGATTGTCGGCAGTTCCTCCTATTTTTACTTTTATTTCGGTTTCTTTATTGTTGTTGCCTCCCGGAATACTTGAGATAAATTTGCCTGCATCTTTTTTCGGAAGTTTAAATCCTAAATTCATATTAAGTTTTTTATCGAGCCCTTGTGTGCCCCCGAAGGTAACTTCGGTTCCGGCGAGTTTAAATTTTGTCGGTTTTACGGTAAGTTTGCCTTTGTCGATATAATAGTCGAGATTGAGATTATTTATTTTTGCCGATTTAAATTTGTTTTGCTTTGTAGCGTTTGCAAGTTTGTTCATTAAACTGTTACCGCTTATACTTATGTTATCCGAGCTTAAGTTTCCTTCGCTTATAAGACTTGTTAATACCGGCATCATTTCTTTGTCTAATAAAGAGTTGAGGGATATATCGGCATTGATGTCTCCGATACAGGTTTTGATAACCGGGGCTATGCTCGTTACCGAAGTAAATGTTTTTACGACTTCGGGTATGCTAATGTTTTTCATTTGCAGTTTAAAGTCTATTTTCGGGGCACTGAGGTCTTCGGCATCGTAAAGTCCGCTTATTTTTACTTCGCCTCCGAGCATGTTCATTTTTAAATCTCTCATGTCGAGTTTGCCGTTTTTTACGGTTATTTTACCCCGTGCATCGGTTATGGTCATGTTGTCGTATTTAATTTTTTTGATATCCGAGTTTAATACGAAATCAATATTTCGGGGTATTTCTATTACTTCGGTTTCTGATGTTTCTTGTTCGGTTGTTTCGTCGGTTTCGGTACCGGCAGTGCCGGAGAGTTCGTCGATGTCGATGTATGAAGAGTTGAAGTTGAAAGTTCCGCTTAGTAATTCGTCTTTAAAGGCGTATGAAAATATATTGTTCAGGTTTCCGCTAAAATGAAAGTCGCTTGCTCCGGCAGTCATGTTAAATTGTTTTAAGTTAAGATATTGCGGCGACAGGAACATGTTTGCATCTGATATTTTTATTTCGGGCATGTCTGTCATGTTTATTTTCATGTTTTTCAGGTTGATATTTCCGCCGGCATTAAATTTTTCGTAGTGTTCGTTTTCTATATCCGATAATTTTCCTTTAAAGAATATGTCTGCATCTATAATTCCGGACAGGGACATATCGTCTGTATCGATTAGGTTTTTCAGTGAGTTTAAATTTATTTTGCCTTTTGCTTTTCCGTTCATTTCGGTATCTGAGGCGGTCATTTTAAATGTTGCGTTCATGTTAAACGGGTTTCCGGCACTTGTAAGCGATGCTTTTTTTATGTTTACGGTAATGTTGTCGCCGTTTCCTTCCGGTGCGTCAACTTTCATGTTAATATTGATATTGTTAATTGATTCGGGTAAATCCGTATATTGCAGGTATGCGTTGTTTACCGTAAGGTTAATGCCGTATGCCGGCATTGTTGTTTCGTTGTATGTTCCTTTTACATATCCGTTTATTTTGAACTTGCCTCCTGTTTTTATTCCTTGCATATCGTTTTTATATACTGCGGGTATCAGCGACAGCAGGTCTTTAAAGTTTGTTTGTTTTGATTTGAACGTTAAATCCGTAAATATGTCTTCTTCGGGCATTTTTACGTATCCGTCGAATCCTATTTCCGCATTGTTTAGTTTCAGGTTGTTTTCTTTAAATGTGTAAACGTAGTTTTTCAGGTCGGCTTTTATGTCGGCATTGAATATTGTTTTTACTTTGTTTAGATATTTAATGCCTTCGTATGCAACTGTCAGGTAGTCTGCTGTAATATCCGCTTTCATTTCGGTAATGTCTTGTGTTAAATCTCCCGACATGTTGAAGTTAAGGTTTTTCATTTCGGCGAATATATCGCTTTCTTTGTCGTCGTATATAATTGTTCCGTTTGTAATTTCTACTTTGTCGAGGTTTATTTTAAATTTTGCATTGTTTGTTTCTTCGGTTGCCTGTATTGCAGCGGTATCTTCCGGGACTATGTCGTAGTTGGCTTTTCCGTTTTTTAATATTTTTATGTTTATGTAAGGGTCTTCGAGTTTTATTTGTTTTACTTTAATTTCGTTTCCCGAAATAACGCTCATTAAGTCGAGAGTTGCATTGAGTGTTTTGAAATTGATGAGTGTATCGTTACGGAAAGTGTCTTTTCCTGTTATTGTCAGTTTTTTAATTTCGGCGCTTATGTCCGGAAAGTTTTTGATAAGTGATAAATTAACGTCTTGAAACTCAATTTTTGCGTTTAGCCCCGTGTTTGCTTCGCTTTTTGCGGCTTCTGTTATTTTACCTTTAAATGCAAACGGCAGAATTATTATTGCGGCAATTATTACAGTTATCAGTATAAGTGTAATTTTAATAATTTTTTTCATCGTGAGTTTGATTTATGTTAGAATTTACTGCTTTTTTGTTTCGGCAATTTTGTTATACGGGATGTAAAAATACGAAATAATTTTTGTAAGAAGTATATCGAAATAAGAAAATTTAAATGTTTGTTTTTAAAATATTTGCACCGCAAACATACTTACGTCGTCGAATTGGTCGTTGTTGCCGAGCCAGTCCGTAAATGTTTTTTCTATTATTTCTTTTTGTTTGTCGAAAGGCAGTTTGTGATTTTCAAGGATTAGTTGTTTTAATCTTTTGGATGTGAATTTTTTGTTTTCCGGACCTCCTGTTTGGTCTTTAAAGCCGTCGGTAAACATGTATATTTTGTCGTTTTGTTTGAGTTGTATTTCGTAGTTTTCGAATTTTTTGTCGGCAAAATAAAATCCTACGGGTATTCTTGTTCCTTTGTATTCCGTGAGTTGCGAGTTGGTAAGCAGATATATCGGTGAGTATGCTCCGGCATATTGCATTATTTTTGTTTTCAGGTTAACAGAGCAAAGGGCTATATCTAATCCGTTTTTGTTTTGGTAATCGGAGCGGCTGAATATATCGAGTATTTTTATTCTGAGTTCTTCTAAAATTTCTGATGCTTTAATGTTTTCTTTCACGCTGATGATTTGGTTTAAGAAACTTACGGAAAGCATGGAAAGAAATCCTCCCGGGACACCGTGTCCGGTGCAATCGCCCAATGCAAAAACAAGTGTGTCGTTTATTTTATTTACGTAGTAAAAATCGCCGCTTACCGTTTGTTGACCTTTGTAGATGATAAAATGGTTTTTGAATGTTTCGTTTAATAATTTTTTGCCCGGTAATACGGCATCTTGTATCGTTTTTGCAAAAATAAGGCTGTCGTTTATGTTTTTGTTTGCAACTTCTATTTGTTTTTTTTGCTTCTGTGTTTTGTCAAGAAGTTTTTTCAGTTTTAAGTTAAGGTTTTTAAGTTCGGTAATATCGGATACTATTCCTATTATGCCGGCGATGTTTCCGTTAAGGTCGTGAAACGGAACTTTTTTTATTGATACCCAATATTCGTTACCTGTTTTGTCCGTGTATTTTTCTATTACGGGTTCTAATGCTTTGTTTTCGGCAATTATTTTTCGGTCTAATTCTTCGTATCTTTTATAGTGAGCTTCGTCTATGTCTTTGTCTCTTTTTCCGATTAGATCTTTCAGCGACATATTCAGCAGGTTTGCATACGATTCGTTTGCAAGCAGATACGTGAGATCCGAAGATTTGAGGTATATGTATGCCGGCAGATTGTTTATGAGAGTGTCTTGAAGTTTTTTAAGTTTAAGTATTTCGTTTTTTTTGTTTTTGAGTTTAAAATAGAGGTATGTTATGTAGAATAGGAAAAAGAAAAATATAATTGCTGCCGTTAAGCCGTATTTTATAATTCGTTTTTGAGTTTTTATTATTTTGTTGTTTTGTATGATTTCTTTTTCTTGTTGCTCAAGTCTTAAGTTATTTTTATATATTTCGTATTTGGCATTTGTTTTTTGAATTGCTTCAATGTTTTCTTTATTGAATAAAGAATCTTTTATATCTATATATTCCAGAGCATATTTAAGGGCTTTTCGGGTATTGTTTTTTTTGACGTATAATTTTGTCAGAAGTTTAGATGTTTTTTTTATGATATTGAGATAGTTGAATTTTTTTGCCGTTTTATATGATTCTTCGGACATTTTAACGGCTTGGTTTAAGAGTTTGCGTTTTTTTGTTTTATTGTATTTTTCCGATTCCGATAAGTGAAATTTAACTTCGGATAATTCTTTTAATATTTCGGCGGTTATACGGTTATTTTTTATTTCTCGGGCTGTTTCGAGAGCTTTGTTAAGTGTTTTCTCGGCTTCTTCCGGGTTGTTTGTTTCTTCTTGAACCATTCCTATATTCAGTAATGTTATCGCTATATCTTCTTTTTTATCCATTTTTTCGGACATTCTCAGGGCTTTACGGAAATATTTTTCTGCTTCGGAGTATTTTTTTTGATTTCTGTATATGAGTCCGATGTTGTTGTATGAATCTGATATAAGTTTATCGGATTTCATTTCTTCGGCAATATTTAAAGTTTTGTTAAAGAAATCAAGTGCTTTGTCGTCTTCTTCAAGTTTCTCGAAAATAAGTCCTATGTTAAGATTTGCGGTTGCCAGTGCCGCACTGTCGTTAAGTTCCCGGGATATTTTTTCCAGTTTGTAGAAGTTTTGCAGAGCTTTGCCGTAGTTTCCGAGGTAAAATTGCATAGCTCCGGAGTTTCCTACGGCATATTTAAGGTGCTTTTTATCTCCCGTTTTTTCGCAAAGTTCGGTTTCGAGGGCATAATATTTTAATGCTTCGGGATATTTTTCTTCGGATATCAACAGACTTGCCAGTGCCGCATAGGATTTAATTTGAAATGCTTTATTGTTTTGCTTTTTAGAGAACGAAAGAGCTTTGCGGTAATATTTGTATGCCGTATCCGCAGAAATGTATTTAAGAGAATCTCCCGTTTTAATCAGTTCGGAAATATAACTTGTATCTGTTGAGTTGTATGTTTTTTGTTGTGCAGCAGCATTTGAGAAAAAAAAACTTGCAATAGATATCAGCAGTATGTTGACGAAGTTTTTTTTCATTTTTTGAAATAAATTGTCAAGAATTTAAAGTTTTAAGATAAAAAGGCTGTATTAACAGTTTTGCATTAATACAGCCGTATTTGTTTTAGAGTAAATCGCTGGCTAATTCTGCTAAATAGCTTCTTTCGCCTTTCATTAAGTTAATATGTGCAAAAATATCCTGTCCTTTCATTCTGTCCGTTAAATAGGATAAGCCGTTAGATTTAGAGTCTAAATAAGGAGAGTCTATTTGATTGATGTCTCCGGTAAAAACTATTTTAGTTCCTTCTCCGGCACGTGTAACAATTGTCTTAACTTCAAGCGGAGTAAGGTTTTGTGCTTCGTCAATAATAAAATATGCATTAGAAAGACTTCTTCCTCTGAGGTATGCCAAAGGAGTAATTACGAGTTTTTCTTCTTTGAGCATTTCGTCTATTCGCGCATAATCTTTGCTTTGTTTTCCGAATTGATGTTTAATTACCGTAAGATTGTCGAAAAGAGGTTGCATGTAAGGTCCTATTTTTGCTTTTTCGTCGCCGGGTAAAAATCCTATGTCTTTATCGGATAAGGCAACTATCGGTCTGGCAAGCATTATTTGTTCGAAGTCGCGTCTTTGTTGCAAAGCTGAAGCAAGTGCCAGCAAAGTTTTTCCGGTACCTGCTTTTCCCGTTAATGAAATAAGTTTTATTTCCGGATCAAGTAATACTTCCATGGCGAATGTTTGTTCCGCATTTCTCGGTTTTATTCCGTATGCGGTTTTTTTACTTACTTTTATTACGGTGTCGTCTTTATGGTTATATTTTGCCAAAGCACCTGAAGAAGATCCTTTCAGTATAAAAAAACTGTTTATTCCGGGTTTGGGGTTTAATTTTAATTCTGACAGCGGTATGCCGTTTTCTTCCTGATACATGCGCGAAATCAATTTATCGTCGATATTGTCGTATAAATTAACTTCTTTTTGTAATTCTTCGAGGTTTTTAACTGTGTCTGTTTTGTAGTTTTCGGCTTTTATCCCTAATGATTTGGCTTTCATGCGCATATTTATGTCTTTGCTGACGAGCACAACGTTTTTTTCGGGATAATGGCGTGTGTAGTAATCTGCAACGGCTATTATTCTGTGGTCAGCTTTGTCTTCGGTAAATGCGGCTTTCATTTCTTCCGACCACGGTTTGCCGAGTTCTATTTTTAATGTTCCTTTACCTTCTCCGAGTTTTACGCCTCCGTTAAACAGATTGTCTCCGGTAATTTTATCGAGTTCGCGCATAAATTCTCTTGCATGATAATTTATTTCTTCGTTGCCTTTTTTAAAGTTGTCTAATTCTTCGAGAACGGTAATCGGTATAACAATGTCATTTTCTTCGAATTGTAACAGACTGGTGTAATCGTGCAGGATTACGTTTGTGTCGAGTATAAATGTTTTTTTTGCCATAATGTTTGTATGTTAAGTATTATTTTTCCCAAATTTAGATATTCTTTTTTCGCTTTCCAAAGTAATTACAATGTTTATTTTAAATTTGTCCGGAATATTTTAACTTTTATAATGGCGGATTATAAAGAAACTTTGGATTATTTGTTCGGTAAATTGCCGATGTATCAGCGTCAGGGGAAAACTGCTTATAAAAAAACTCTCGATAATATATTTGCGCTTTGCGAGCATAGCGGTAATCCTCATAAGCGTTTTAAAAGTATTCATGTTGCGGGCACTAACGGAAAAGGTTCGGTATCGCATATGCTTGCATCGGTTTTGCAAACGGCAGGTTATAAAACCGGGCTTTATACTTCTCCTCATTTGACTGATTTCAGGGAAAGGATAAAAATTAACGGAGAAATGATTCCGGAATACGAACTTGTAAATTATGTAGAAGAAAATAAAGATTTTTTTGATAAGATTAAGCCGTCTTTTTTTGAGATGACCGTTGCTGCCGCTTTTTATTATTTTGCAAAACGGGAAGTTGATGTTGCGGTTATAGAAACGGGTTTGGGCGGCAGGTTGGATTCTACCAATATTATTACTCCTTTGCTTTCGATTATCACGAACATAAGTTTTGATCATGTGCAGTTTTTGGGTAATACATTAAAAGATATTGCCGTCGAGAAAGCCGGAATAATAAAAAAAGGCGTGCCTGTTGTTATCGGCGAATACGATGAAGAAACATCCGAAATATTTATAAAAAGAGCCGAAAAACTTAATTCTCCGATATTTTTTGCCGATAAAGAATATTCTTGCGAATATTCTCTTTTGTCTTCCGATTATAAACAAATTTTGAATGTAGATAAAAACGGTAAGCCCGAATATTATAATCTTAAGATTGATTTAAACGGAGTTTACCAGAAAAAGAATGTTATTTGCGTTTTAAAATCAATTGATGTTTTATCGGAAAAGTTTAATTTGCATAAAGAGGATGTTTATAAAGGTTTGCTGCATGTTACGGATAATACCGGTTTTAGAGGTCGTTGGCAGGTTTTGGGTTATAATCCGCTTATTGTTGCCGACGGCGGACATAATGAAGCGGGATTAAAAGAAGTTGTCGAGCAAATTAAGAAAATACCTTATAAAACTTTACATTTTATTTTCGGAACGGTAAAAGATAAAGATATTGAGAGTATATTGTCTTTGTTGCCGAAAGATGCATTTTATTATTTTACGAAAGCTGAAATACCCAGAGCTTACGACGAGAAGGATTTATTAAAGAGGGCTTTGTCGTCGGGGTTGCGCGGTACTTCGTATGATAATGTCGAAAAAGCTTTTTACGAGGCGAAGAAAAATGCGGCGAAAGAAGATTTTATTTTTGCGGGCGGAAGTATTTTTGTTATTGCCGAAGTTTTACAAATATTCGATAACAATAAATAAAAAAATGTTAAAGTATTTCGGGTTAAGTATTTTTTATCGAGAAATTGATTTTGGTATATAAGCGCTACAAGGGGTATTTTTTAATAAAAACAGCAAAAAAACATATAAAACATACGGATATAAGGCATCAAAATTGAATAAATAAAAAAAAAACTTTATTTTCGTGGATTAAACAACAACTACTATTTTTATTTTAAGCATATGAAAATTATAAGTCGCTTTATTTTGCTTACGGCAGTCGTACTTTCGGGATTTACCGTAAATTCTCAGGTTTATTATAACGTTAATATAGCATTGGCGGATCCCGAAAATGTTGATTCTTTAGATTTGAATAATGCATATCTTACTTCTTTGCCTAAAGATATAGGTAAATTAGAGAATTTGCGTTATTTGGATTTAAGTTTTAATAATTTAAAAAAATTGCCTTCCGGTTTTTCGAAGTTAACCAAATTGGAAACTCTGATTATAGAAGAAAATATGCTTAAAGAACTTCCGAGTAATTTCGGCAGACTTAAGAATTTAAAGACTCTTATATTAAAAATGAACAAAATAGAGAGTTTGCCGAAAGATTTTCCGGAATTAATTAATCTTGAAAAACTTGATTTGTCTCATAACAGAATTACGGAATTACCTAAAGAACTTCTGAAACTTACTAATTTAAAAGAACTTGATTTGTCTTACAATAAGATAATCGAGTTGCCTAATCTGAGTAAATTGGAAAACCTTGAAGTTCTGGATTTGTCTAAAAATAAATTTATAGAATTTCCTAAAAACGTTACAAAGATTCCTAATCTTAAAGTATTAAAACTTAACAGAAATAAGATTCTTGC
>JAADDR010000189.1 GCA_013153865.1 Chlorobiota bacterium
CTTTTATATTCCAGTTTGAGTATCCGAAGATTTGTTTTCCTCCGAATATTTTTTTTGAAATAAACGTTAGTATTCGACTTTTAAGTTTTTCGTGTTTCAGTTTTGCTCTTTTCGGTTTGTAATTTTTTTCGAAATGCAATTTATCCGCCCAATTAAATTCTTTTATTTTATCTTGCATTACTTTGGGATGTGTGCCTTTAAACACGGGCAGTTTTGCCATATTACCGTAGTCGAATTCAGGGTCTTTTTTCTTATAAATTTCTTCGACGGTTTTTTGTCCTTTGTGTATCGTATCCAATGATTTGGTTTTTTTTTGCATGTATTCGGGCGGTCTTACCCATCCGTAGTGATATATGTAAGCATTGAGTTCGATAACGTTAAGCGGATATGTTCCGTGTTTTTGTCTGTAATTTTTTCCGTCGAAGTCCGGTACTCTTTTAAAAGATTGTGCGGACCTGAACGAATAAATATCGGGTTTGTTTCTTATTAGTCTTATTTCTTTCGGATACCAACCGTGAAAATCAATATAGTGGTCGTAATCTCCGTAGAAATGTTTGTATTGAAATAAGAATCCTTCTATATCTTTATTGTTAAGATATTTGCGGCAGGCATTAACAATGGTGTCGAGATATTTTTCGTGTATTACTTCGTCGGCTTGCAGATGCAAAAGCCAGTCGCCCGAGCAAGCATTTTTTGCTATATTTGTTTGTCTTGCATTTTCGGTTCCGTCGGGGAATTTATCTATATCCCAAACCGTGTTTATTATTTTTATTTTAGGCGAATTAATGCTTTTTATTATTTCTTCGGTATTATCGTCGGGGTCGCTGTCACCGAGCGCTACTACAAATTCGTCGACAATCGGCAAAACGGACATAATTGATTCGCGTATCGGGTAATATAATTTCGATACGTTTTTTCCCATTGTAAATCCGCTTATTTTCATCCGTTTAAAGTTTGGTTAAAAAATTATATTGCCGAATTTTCTTTTGCAAATTCAATGCATTGCAATCTGTCTTTTTCGTAAAAATCTTTATAAATTTTAAGACTTTCGTCAGAAATAAGTTGTTTATCGTTTTTTAAAGGGATTATTTTTGCAAGATATAAAAATATATGCAAAATAAGCCAGCGTGTACGGTATTTAATCCAAGTAACTTCGTCGTCGGCAAATTCGTAAGGGTCTTTTTTGTAATATTTTCCGGTAAGATTTCTTACAAAAAGCAGTTGTTTGTCGGAATATGATTTATGTTTGGGTTTTAAGTTTATTTTTGATTTTTCGTATTGCGAGTTTGTATATTTTGCGATTTTATCGAAAGTTTTAAACGGATTTTCGGCAAATTCTTCGTAAAAGAGTATTAAGGGAGGTTTAGAAAAATGTCTTTTTATAAATTTTAATTTGGGTAAAAACAAAGCGTCTTCTATTTTCCAAACGCCTTTGTTTGTTCTGATGTCAATAAACTCTTCGAAAGAACGGGAACCTCCGTTTTTAACGTATCGCCTGTATTGAGATGCAATCCATTTTTCGTTGCTTCGCAAAACTATAATAATACCTGCGTAAGGGTATTTTTCTGCTATTTTAAGTGTTTCGTCGAAAAATTGTCTGTCAAATTCGCGAGAAAAGAGTAGTCGTTTTTCTTTACTTTCGGATATTATTCGGTTGTAACGATAAAATTTTGATGTATGAATATATTTAATTCCTTTAAGTTCGGTAAAGAACTTATTTTGTAAATAGGTAGAGCCGGTTTTAGCCAAACCGGTATGGAAAAAAAGTTCTTTCAGATTGTTATTGTTTTCCACTTTTATAAAATGCTTAAATATTTATTCGCACCATTTTTTAACGTCGTCGGCAGTCGGGTTTTTAAGTCCGAGTTTGCCTTTTTTGTTTAATCCGCAAAGGTCGTTAAAGAGTTTGCCGGGTTTTGCGTTTTTTAAACTTTCGACTGTTTTAAATCCGAGTTTTTGAATAAGAGAAACCCATTCTTCGGGAATACCTTTTTCGATGTATTTATCGGGAGAGTCCGCCGATTCTTTTTTTTCGGGTCTCATTTGGGGGAAAAACAGAACGTCTTGTATTGAGTCTGAATCCGTCATTATCATTGTAAGCCGGTCGATACCGATTCCGAGTCCCGCGGTAGGCGGCATACCGTAATCTATTGCTCTGAGGAAGTCTTCGTCGAGCATCATTGCTTCGTCGTCTCCTCTTTTTGCAAGCAGAAGTTGTTCTTCGAAACGTTGTCTTTGGTCTATGGGGTCGTTAAGTTCGGAATATGCGTTGCAAATTTCTTTTCCGTTGCAAATTGCTTCGAAGCGTTCTACCAGCCCTTCTTCGGTTCTGTGTTTTTTGGCAAGGGGCGACATTTCTACCGGATAATCGGTAATGAATGTGGGTTGGATAAGTTTGCTTTCGCATTTTTCGCCGAATATTTCGTCTGTCAGTTTTCCTTTTCCCATTGAGGGGTCTGTTTCTATACCGAGTTTTTCGGCTGTTTTTCGGAGTTCGTCTTCGTTCATGTTCGAAATATCTATTCCGGTAAAATGTTCTATTGCTTCGAACATTGTAAAACGTTTCCACGGACGTTTAAAGTCGATAATGTTTTCGCCGACTTTTACTTTTGTTGTTCCGTGTATGTCGAGAGCGATTTTTTCGACCATTTCTTCTACGGTATCCATCATCCAGAAGTAATCTTTGTATGCAACATAGAGTTCCATTTGGGTAAATTCGGGATTATGGAATCTGTCCATACCTTCGTTACGAAAGTCTTTCGAAAATTCGTAAACTCCGTCGAAACCTCCTACAATTAGACGTTTAAGATACAGTTCGTTTGCTATTCTGAGGTATAATGTTTGGTTGAGAGCATTGTGATGAGTTTTGAAGGGTCGTGCCGCCGCACCTCCGTAAATCGGTTGTAATACAGGTGTTTCTACTTCGAGATAACCTTTTGAATTGAGGTATTCTCTCATAGAGTTTGTGAGTTTTGTTCTGTTTATAAATGTTTTTTTTACGTGAGGGTTAACGATTAAATCGAGATAACGCATTCTGTATCTTTGCTCGGGGTCTGAAAAAGCATCGTAAATTTTGCCGTCTTTTTCTTTTACAACGGGTAAAGGTCTTACTGATTTTGTAAGCACTTTAAGTTCTTTTGCTTTAACCGTTATTTCTCCTGTTTTGGTTATAAAAGCATCGCCGCTGATTCCTATTATGTCTCCGAGGTCAAGCAGTTTTTTAAAAACCGTATTGTATAATGTTTTGTCTTCGCCGGGGCAGATATCGTCGCGAGAGATATATACTTGTATTCTTCCTTCTGCATCTTGTAACTCTATAAAAGATGCTTTTCCCATAATTCGCCGTGTCATGATTCTGCCGGCAATATTTATGTTTTGAAAATTCTTTTTTTCGTCGTCGTAATTTTTTTTGATTTCGGTGCTGTATGCCGTAACGTCGTATTTTTCGGCAGGGTACGGGTTTATGCCGAGTTTTCTGATTTCTTCGAGAGATTTTCTTCTTTGTTGTTCTTGTTCGCTTAATTCAATATAACTCATAATTTTTTAATCTGAAAATAATAACTTGCAAATATAAACAAGTAATCTGTTATAAAAATTCCGTTTTGAAATATTTTCGATGTTTTTTTTAATTTTGTCGTTTTCGGTATCTGTATTTAAAATAATACTTAAAGAAATGATTGAAAATTTATTTACCCTCGGAATGTTAATTTTGCTTCAGGGCGTGTTGAGCGTCGATAATTTGCTTTATATTTCTTTTGCTTCGAGAAATGCAAGAGACGATAAGCAAAAGTTCGTAAGACAAACAGGAATTATTATTGCCATAGCATTCCGTATTATTTTATTACTTTTATTAATAAAATTAATTCAATATTTTCAAGATACACTTTTTGAAATAAATTATAAGAATATTATCAGCGGTAAATTTAACTTTCACAGTTTAATAGTTTATGCAGGCGGGGGTTTTATAGTTTATACTTCAATAAAAGAGATATGGCATTTGATATCTTACGAGGAAAACAGCGACAAGAAGCATACGGAGAAACAGAGTGTCGGCAAGGTTATATTTTTGATAGTTGTTATGAATATGGTATTTTCTTTTGATTCGATATTAAGTGCCATGGCATTAACCGATGTTCTTTGGGTAATGATAACGGCAATAATAATAAGCGGTTTATTGATGGCATGGCTGTCCGAGAAGGTTGCGGCATTTCTCGAGCAAAACAGAATGTATGAAGTTTTGGGTTTGTTTATTTTATTTTTGGTAGGTATTATGCTGTTAACCGAAGCCGGGCATATTTCCGAATTGACTTTATTCGGCGAACGCATTACTCCCATGAATAAAACCACGTTTTATTTTATTTTGACAATATTGGTTTTAATTGATATTGTTCAAAGCAAATACAAGAAACGTCTTGATGCTTTAAAGCAAAATAAAAAATCAGAAAACGATTAAGAGAAATATTTTATAATCCGGGTTTACCGAGAATACGGAACATATTTCGTTTGTATTCTTCCACGCCGGGCTGGTCGAACGGATTAACTCCGAGGATGTATCCGCTGATACCGCATGCTCTTTCGAAGAAATAAATGAGTTTACCGATGTTATATTCGTTAATTTCGGGTATTGAAATACGTATATTGGGTACTCCTCCGTCGATATGTGCTTTAAGTGTTCCTTGTTCGGCACTTTTATTAATTTCTTCGATTTGTTTGCCTGCAAGATAATTCAGATTGTCGAGATTCTGTTCGTCTTTTTCAAGAATTATTTTGTGTTTTGATTTTTCTACAGATATAATTGTTTCGAAAAGGTTACGTTTTCCGTCTTGTATATATTGTCCCAAAGAATGTAAATCGGTTGTAAATCCGGCACTTGCGGGAAATATTCCTTTTCCGTCTTTTCCTTCGCTTTCTCCGTAAAGTTGTTTCCACCATTCGGCAAAAAAGTTTAATTTCGGATTATAGTTTACAAGAATTTCGTTAGTATATCCTTTGTTATACAATATGTTTCTGACAGCGGCGTATATTTCGGCGTCATTTCCTTTTATTTTTGTTATATTTTCCGCATCGGCGGCTCCTTTAATAATTTTTTTAATATCGAATCCGGCAAATGCAACGGGTAATAAGCCGACAGGTGTGAGAACGGAGAAACGTCCTCCTACATTGTCGGGGATTACATATGTTTTATAATTTTCGTTATCGGCAAGTTTTTTAAGTGCACCTTTTTCTTTGTCGGTAATTGCTATTATTCTTCGTTTTGCTTCTTTTTTTCCGTATTTTTTTTCTAAATCGGCTTTTAAGATACGAAATGCCACGGCAGGTTCGGTTGTTGTTCCGGATTTTGATATAACCGTAACGGCATATGATTTGTTTTTAATAAGATTTCGAATTTCATACAAATAATCTTCGCTTAAGTTATTTCCGGCAAAAAGTATTTTTGTTTTTTTATCGTTTTTATATGCCGAAAAATTATCGGAAAGAGCTTCGATAACGGCTTTTGCACCGAGATAAGAACCTCCGATGCCGATTATAATCATAAAATCAATATCATTGTTAAGGTTTTCGACTGTTGAATATATATTGTTTAAGAGGTTGTCGGAGGTTTCGGAAGGGAGGTTTACCCATCCTAAAAAGTTATTGCCTTTGCCGCTTTTCAGTTCTAAAGATTTGTTTGCCTCGGCAGCTTTTTCTTTATATTGTTCGAGTTCCGATTTATTTATAAATTTTTCCGTATATTTTATTTCCAGTTTCATTTTTTATTTATTTAAGATTCCGTGATAATATTAATGTTTTTGTCGAGAGATAATAATTTGAGGTAAATTTCGTGAGATACCCAAGCATCCGTAGCGGCATAGGTCAGTTGGGCATCGGTATATACTTTTTTTGACCAATCGGTAAGGCGGGCACCTTTTGATATTCTGAATCCGAGCAGATTTGCGGTAAGTTTTTTAAGTCCGTTATCCGCTATACCGAATTTGTCGGAAAAAGTTTGTAGGTCAACAAATCCTCCGGGTATAAAATGTTTTATTTTTTTAAGTGCTTTTAAATCGTCTCTTATTGCCACTCCGGTTTTTATTATATTTTTGTTTTCCAGTATTTTTACGACAACATCCGGAAGTCCGGTTTTATCGAGTTTAAACAAGAATGCTTTATCTGATGTTGCCAATTGCAATAATGCTACTTTGTGAGTAACTCCTTTTTTGAATGCGGGTTTTGTTTCGGTATCGAAACCTAATATTTCGGCATTTTTCAGCCAAGGAGTAATTTCATCAAATGATTTTTTGTCCGAAATGAAATATATTTCTCCTTCGAAGTGTTTTACCGGCAAATTATTAATAACATCGTCGGGTATTTTTTCGTAAACAGTCATTAATTTTTTCGATTTTAATCGGATTAAATTTTAATTTAAAATATTTCGGCAGGAATATTTTTGCCGGTAAAATTAGATATTTCTTTAAGAGTTTACAAGGTTTTCGGTTTTTATCGCATTTGTTTTTAATGTTTCTGCCGGAATAGAATTTTATTTTTTTGCAACAAGCTATATCCGAGCTTGACATTTTATCACTAATTTCATACAGAATGACATATAAATTAGTCACGTATTTTATTGTCCGAAGTAATATTTATGTCGGTATCCGCTTTTGATGAGACAGTAAACTTTTTTTCGTTGTTTTCGTATGCGGCATTAAGTAATTCAATGTTATTTTGTGCATATTTTTTTTGCATAGAAATAAATAATATTAAAATTCCGAGTGTATTTTATACATTTGTTTTACCGGTTTTATAAAGCAAAGTTGCCGCAATATATGTAAACTTACATATTATTTACGGCAACCGTTTGTAAAGTTATTTTAAAATAATCAGATTTTATTAATAGCTTCGAAGTCGGATTTAAGGAATTTGTTAGGTTTCTTTTTTCCTTTTATTCTGTGAAAATCGAAATAATAAATATCTGCATCGGCAGCTCCGAGGATCATCTTGGTTACCACATTTCCTTTAATATTGCGTGAGGGTGCGACAAGGTGCAGTATTATAACGTCTTCGTTTTTGTTATCTACCGCATCCTTAATGTCTTCTTTGGTAACAAATTTTACGTCTCCGTCGTAAACTTGTTTTATTTTGTCAATAGTATTGACATCTTCCGCCATTTCATTTTTCAGCAGCCAAAGGGTTTTGCCTTTTGTGCTTTTTTTGCTGTTTTTATAATGATTTATTAATACTTTATCTTCTACATGGGGGTTATTTTTAAGCCATTGTACGTGATTTTGCATAAAAAGCAATGCTAATCCGAGTTTGTAATAATAATTATCGTAATCAACGTCGTTGTATGCCATCGGCACGGTAATTATATCCGGAACGGTATTAATGTTACCTCCGGGTTTGCCCAGAATTAAACTTAATGACGTAAATACGCCCAATTCTTCCTGTCCTTCGAAGTGAGATTCGGTTTCTACAACCATTGATGCAGTAGGAACTTTTATTTTTTTCTTAAATTCGTCTTTATTTATAAAATCGAAGTCTGTTATTTTCCAGTGTTTGTTTGCGGCTTCTTCTATTGCCGTGTTATACATTCCGAAAATATTGTTGTCGTACACGAAATAAGTTCGCGAGTGCAAGAATGTATTTACTTGTTTTTCCGTAGGTAACATTTGCTGCCCGAAAGAGTAAGCTGCAGGTATTAAAAGCAGAATTAATATTTTTATTTTTTTCATAAATTTAATTTTTTAAGTAAGTAAACGTTCGGTTATTGTTTATTATTATCCGGCAGGGAAATATACCGGATGTTTTTGATTATATTTTCTTATATATAAAAATTTAAGTTTCTTTTTTTTACGCGGTGACAGTTTAGAAAATTCTTCGTACAGTTCCGGATCTCTCGAGATTAATTTTTCTACGGAGTTAACGGTAAATTCATATAATTTTCCTGTTTCAAAATCCAGAAGATATTGTACGGTTACTGTTTTTACGTTATAAGGGTCGTCGTAATAGTAAGAAGAGTATCCGTAATAATACGGATTGTATTCTCTTACTGTTTGCTCTGCAACAAAATGGCTTATACTTCCGAAAACCGGTATTCTGTTAAATTCGTTATTTATGTTAATATATAAAACTCCTTTATCGCTGAATCCCCAAATATTTTTTATTTTTATTTTTTTTCGGACACCGAGATTATCGTATATTGTAATAAATTCTTTATCTCTGAATAATCGTTCGTAAAAATCGAAGTCGTTATAATCGAGAGTTGTTTGTATCTGAGATTTCGGAACCGGGCTGTTATTTTTTAGTTGCTCGAAATTTAAAAATATACCGTCTTTGAATTTAAAAGACGGAGTATATTTTATCATTTTTTTATCAGTTTCGTTATTTTGCGAAACAGCTAATAGAGAGATTGATACAAAAAAAATCGTAAAATAAATAAATTGTTTCATCTTATTAAAAGTATAAGGAAAAATCGTGCCGGATTGTTATATTTCAAGAAATTTTATTCGTCTTCTTTAGGATATTCCACTCTTGTATGGTACATATTTCTCAGCTTTGTTTTTAAGACTTTTTTGACTTTATCTATTTCGGCAAATGTTATATCCGCATTAATCAACAGATTTTGAGCTATTTTAGAGTGTACTATTTGTTCTATGAGATTATCTATGGTTTCTCCCGTATATTCTTTAAGTGTGCGAGATGCCGCTTCGACGGAATCTACAATCATAACTATTGCCGTTTCTTTAGAATAAGGCAGGATACCGTGATAGCAAAATAAATCTTCGTTTATTTCTTCGTCCGGATGCATTTCTTTATATTTATGCAGAAAGAACATTATTTTTCCGGTTCCGTGATGCGTAGGGATAAAATCGGCAACTTCTTCGGGTAAACCGTATTTTGCGGCAATTTTGATACCGTCGTCAACATGTTTTTTTATTATTTGCACGCTTTTGAGAGGGTCTATTTTATCGTGAGGGTTTTCGCCGTGTTGGTTTTCCGTAAAAAATGACGGATTATTCATTTTTCCTATATCGTGATACAATGCGCCTGCTCTTACTAAAAGAGCATTTGCTCCTATTTCTCTGGCAGCTTCTTCGGATATATTTGCAACTTGCACGGTATGTTGGAAAGATCCCGGAGCTTTTTCGGCAAGCAGTTTAAGTAACGGGCGATTTGTATCGGACAGTTCTATTAAAGTTACGTCTGAAAGGAAACCGAATAATTTTTCGAATAGATAAATTAAGGGATAAGCCATTAATACTAAGAAGCTGCTTACTGCAAACCAAATTGTGTAAGAAAAATCCATATCTGATATTTTGCCTTCGCGCACAACAGTAAGGGCAAAATATATTATTATGTATGTAATGAATATCAATAAAGCAGTCCACAGAATCTGACTTCTGCGATATAAACGACTTACTCCCGAAATAGCCGTAAATCCTGCAATAAACTGAATCAAAATATATTCGAAGCCGTTAGCGGCAATATATCCTATAAGCATAATTGTAACCGTATGATGCAAGAAAGCCGTACGGGGTTTATAAAATGTTGCCGTTATAAGGGGCAATATCGTAACAGGAATATAGTAAACATTAATAGTATCGCTTTTTGCGGCAATTGCCGAGCTTATAATAAATAACAGCGATAAACTGAGAAAGTATAATAATTTCCGGTTACTGTCGAATATTTTTCTGTTATAAAAAAACAAGTGCAGAAACAGTATTGCAAGGACTGCTCCGGTAATTATAAATTGTCCGGCAAAAACAATAAATTTATCGCCGTATGAACTTTGTTCGGATAAATATTCTTTTTTTAAAGAGAGTAATATCTGATATTTATCGTCGTTTATGAGTTGTCCTTCATATATTATTCGTTCTCCCGCTTGTATCATTCCTCTTACCGGAGATAAGTTTTTTATTTGTCTTTCTTTTGCTTTTTGGGTCAGTGCGGCATCATAAATTACATTATAGCGTATGTATTTGTAGAAGTTAATTTCCGGCAATGGTAAAGATGTTTTATTTTTATATTCTTTGAAATAATCGTATAATATGCCGTATGCTTCTTTGAGTGTAAGAAAGTCTTCGTATTCTTTTAAATCGGCTATATTGTTTTTTAAAACGTATATCCTGTCTGTTTTAAATCCGGAAGGCATTGATTCTATAATTCCCGTTTCGTAAATTTCTTTTAATTTTTCGGTAAAATCTTTTTTAAGTTTTTTTGCAGTTTTTTCAAATTCTTTTCTGTTTTCAGGGTTTATTTTATTTTTATTCGCATAAAAAAGTTTATCGAAATTTTTATTAAATTCTTCCGTTACTTTTTTTTCTACGTTATTATCATAGATAAAATAAGGTTTTGCAGTTTTTAATATACTGTCTTTTTCTTTTTTTACGGTTTCGTCGCTTTTATAAACCGGAAAATCGAATTCGGCTATTAAGCTTTTGTGTTTCCAAGGTTCTCCTTTTTGAAATTCGTAACCGAATTTATTGCTGTGCGGCAATATAAATACTATTATTAAAGCTGCGAGAGCAAAAATCAATATTTTAAGAAAAAAATCGAATCGTTTTTGAAACATAAAAAAAGTTATTGAAAAACAACGGCAAATGTATAATTATGCTTTGATAATGAGAAATAAAATTTAAAAAAAGAGAGACAAAAATTTTATTTATAATTTTTTTATATAATTTTGCATAAGGAAGAATAATTTGTTATTAACGAAAAAAAAATAAGATGGAAGAACAAATGACCGACGGAGCAAAAAAATTCAGAGAGAACGTTTTTACCAGTTCCGTGCGTGCAGGAAAAAGAACGTACTATTTTGACGTTAAGGAAACTAAAAACGGTGAAAAATATATTACCGTAACCGAAAGGAAACGTCGATATAATGAAGACGGCAGTTACAAAGTCGAGAAGCATAAGATTTTTTTGTATAAGGAAGAT